>NZ_CP017881.1:0-300000 GCF_002761295.1 Methanohalophilus portucalensis
TATAAGTTGAGGACAGCGGCCATAGCGGCAGGGTAACTCCTGTACCCATCCCGAACACAGAAGATAAGCCTGCCAGCGTTGTATACTGTACTAAAGTGCGAGAGCCTTTGGGAAATATGCATCGCTGCTGACTCAACTTATTAATTCTTACTTATTCTCAATAATGTAATCTAAAATTAATTTCCTGCAAGTATTTACATGGTAGAGGAATCAATACCAGATCAAATCTATTATGATAGCCTGATGTTGAGTGAATACTAGGTAGACAGTAAAGATATATTCTACACAGACCTATCTTTCTACTAAAGGGAAGTTTAGTGACAATATCATCAATTATTTTTGTTTATAATGCAGATAGTGGCATGTTGAATGAGATGAAAGATTAAACTCAAGACACTTGTCAGAACAAAAATAAACGGCATTTTGGACTGATAATATGTCATTTAACGTTGAAACCATACAAAATTATATGGTTTTGACAAGGATTGGTAACTCGGTGTTTGCAACATTTTCTGTCTTTTTATCGCTAATTATATCGTTGATATACATCTTCGTATCCAGATCGTTTCTCAAACATCCTTCAAGGGAAAATGCATCGGGTCTCAGGCCAGGATTCTTGAAGTAATGCAGGTTTGGGATCTGTTGCTTATCTAGTAGGTTTTATTGTGTAACTTTCACCATTATCTATAATTGTGATAGGATATAATGTCTGGATGGGGTATAATAATATGAAAGAATATGACTTGATTATCATAGGTACTGGCTCGGGTATGAATTATGTGGGGTCCATCCTCCAGCAAAACCCGGAAATGAATATTGCTGTTGTGGATAAGGATGAACCAGGTGGCATATGTTTAACACGGGGATGCATTCCTTCAAAGATGCTTTTGTATCCGGCTGAAATTGTACGTGAAATAAATTCAGCACAGAAATTTGGTATTTCTGCAAAAATTAATAAGATTGATTTCAAATTTATAATGGACCGAATGAGAAATGCCATTCACTCCGACATTGCCCTGATACGTGAAGGGCTGGAATCTGATGATGTACTGGATTATTATCATGGTATTGCACGGTTTATTGCACCGTATACCCTGGAGGTGGGGGATGAAACTCTCAAAGCTCCAATGATTTTTCTCTGCACAGGCTCAAAGCCCTTCGTACCGCCAATTGAAGGTCTGGATAGCATTGCATATCTAACAAGTGATGAAGTGCTGAATATGGAATCTCTCCCTGAAAGTCTTATAATTGTGGGAGCAGGTTATATAGCAGCTGAATACGGACACTTTTTTTCTGCCATGGGTTGCAAAGTCACTGTTATTGGCAACGGCCCGAGGGTTCTGCAACAGGAAGAGCCCGAAATATCCATTCTTGCAAAAAGGAAGATGGAGCAATATTTAGACATCCATACTGGCTACAGGGTTGTAAGGGTAGGCGAGAATAATGGAATGAAAAAGGTTACTGCGATAAATAGTGAAGGCGATGAGATCATCATTGAAGCTGAACAAATCCTGTTGGCTGCAGGCAGAACCTCCAATTCCGACATTCTGCATCCTGATAAAGGGGATATTGGTACCGATGAAAAAAGCTGGATAAAGGTTAATGAAAATCTTGAAACAACCTGCAAGAATGTCTGGGCTTTCGGTGATTGTAATGGACAGCAGCTTTTCAAACATGTCGGTAACTATGAATCAACTGTTGTATTCCAGAATGCCATTCTCAGACAGGACATAATGGTGAATTATCATGCAGTTCCCCATGCTGTATTTTCCTGGCCCGAGATAGCAGGTGCGGGATTAAGTGAAACAGAAGCAATCGAATCTTTCGGTAAAGAAAGTATTTCGATTGGTTTTGAAGAATTCGAAAATACAGGCAAAGGCCTTGCAATGGATTTGCATGATTATTTTGTGAAAGTAATTATTGAGGACAATTCTCAACAAATCCTTGGAATTCACATTATAGGGCCTCAGGCATCGGTACTTATACATCAGGTAATTCCCTTGATGTATGTCGATGGTCCCCAGACTCATCCGCTTGTACATTCAATGGATATACATCCTTCCCTGAGTGAAGTTGTAAAAAGAGCTTTTTATTCTCAATACTCCATAGGGGAGTATCATATGGTCCTTAAAGAAAAAGAGCTTGAAAAATCTTAAAATCGGAAGACTGCCCTCCTTTTTCAGGAGGACAGTTGCATAATCGCTTCGGCCAAGTCGCCGTTGGCATTTTTGAGGGCTTCTTTTGCTTTATCTTCAGACACACCTGTCTGTTCGGTGACAAGCCTGACATCATCCTCGGGGATTTCAACTTCCCTTGCTACTTCCTCAGGAGTGCCAACGATCTGGTATGTGTCGACCCCCTGTGCATTCATTATGCTTACGTTTGCATCATTGAATACAATATCTTTGTCAGGGGTACGGATGATTACTTGCTCCACATCGGAAATTTCATCTACACTAATTCCCATCTGTTTCATCATCTGTTTCATCTTTTTTGGGTTCATACCCTTGCCGCCCATTCCTGGAATCATATATCATGTCTCCTTTTAAGGATGATGTCATATTACTTGCAGTTATATATAATTTAGTGGCAACTGCCGCCGCATGAACCGCATCCACTCATTTCACTTGGATTGTCGATGACAAATCCATTGCCTTGAGGGGTTTCTATGAAGTCTACTGTGGCTTCGGAAAGTTCTTCATTGATGTCATTTGCCATCACGATCTTGATTTCCTTGTCGGTGACAGTAACATCATCTTCTTTGGTTTCATTGTCAAGTGCCATACCGTACTGTACACCACTGCAACCCATCCCTGCGACAAAAATTCTCAATGCGTGGTCTGTTTTGTCTTCTGATTCCATAAGGGATCTAAGTTCTGTTGCTGCCTTTTCTGTTATTTCTACCATGTTTCTCTCCTTAAGGGTTCGCTATGGTTCCCTTTAGCAATGGATCATATATATAAATTTTTCCTATATATATTGTTCGCTCGGTTAGGAACTATTCACATAATCTCCACATCATTATCGACCGGATTTAATAATACTTCCCCATTAGTAGCGTTTATTTCCACCGAATTTCTTTTACCCTTAGCTTCCCATACGGGCAAATAAACCATCTCAATTTCCATTTCAATCTCCTTTTTGGAAGGGGAAATCCGTTTGTGTTCGGAAATTATAGCTTCGCCTATAGTGTTATCGAATTTGACATCTCTGGTGTATTGGTCAATTATTCTTTCATAGATAGCTTTGGTGGCCTCTTCTTTTGTTACGATTGGGGCCTTGACTTCATAGTCACTGACTTCTACCTCTATCTGATTACTTATTCCAGGCAGATCTAATTCCTCAAAAATTTCATTCATTGAGTTAAAGTATCCCTCCCCATCACCTTCTATGTCTATTATCTTGGATCGGAATTGCCTCTGTGCCTGAATCTCATAAGTATATTTCCACAAAGGTACAAACTTTAGTGCCGCATTCGTGACATCCCTTTGATGTGGTTTTGCAATTGATATCGCACGCTCACCGGTAATATTTACAGGGGCACTGTGCAGGTCGATAACCTTGTTTTCAACTGAAGGTATTGTCTCAACATCAGATTTCACCTCAGGTTTGCTTTCAATTGCTCTATTTTCCACTTCCCTTTTGGTGCCAGCAAACACATTTGGTTTCTTTTTCTTGTCATCAGCGATGATATATTCTTCTGTGGCTTTTTCTACAGGGGCACTTTGTTCTCCCAGTTCAATACTTTCCCCCTCGATGTCTGCCAGCACAGCGTTGCCGATCTGGTATGCAAGCTCTTCCCTGTCCCACACAATAACCCCTTTTTTCTTTGCAAATTCAATTTGTTCCTCAGAGGCATTTCCTGTTGCTACTATAAGGCCGGCCCCATCGCGGATGTTGTATGCAAAATCTTCAATATATGATGTATTCAGGAGATTGCTGAATTTTATGTACATTTTTTTTTCATCTTTTTCTGCGATTAAGTCAGCGATACTGGAGTCCACTATCCTGTATCCAGATGATGTGAAAATGTCCTTCAATATTTGTGTAACGTTTTGTTTCATTTTTCCACCAATTTAAATTATCAATTTTAAAGTACCCTGGTAGTAGTTTCAAGTTCAATTCCCTTCTCGGTTACATTGTAGGGAATCGTCCGGTTTAAGGGGATCATACCTCTCATCTTGCGAATCAATATGGACCTTTCGATCTCGCTTCCCCTTTCCCGCATTCTGAATTCAATGACACCGTCACAGACATTTTTCAGATTATTTTCAACTATATTGTCATGCATGCCAGCGGTCATTGTTATTAGATGGACGGCACCTGTAGCTTTTCCTACAGATGATATAATCTCAATTGTATCTACTACATTATTAAGCTCATAAGCTCGCAGGAAATAAGATATGGAATCTATAATTCCCCTGTATTTTTCTTTTCTCTCTTGTGTAGCAGTTGCTTTGAGAAGATTCATAGGATCGGTATTTTGTTTTATGAAATCTTTCGCAGAAAGGGATTCTGAATATGATTTTGGGAGAACATTATAAAAGCGAAGGCTGTAGGCGTCTACGAAATTCATAGTTCCGCTTTCAATGTAATTTTCTATGTTCCATCCAAAATTTTTCATTTCAGAGGTTATTTCGGAGACCGGTTGTTCTGATGTCAGGTAATAAACGTTTTCCTCATCAGTTAGCCCCCCATAAGCAAACTGCTGGGCAAATATTTCAGAGCTGGCTCCGGGTTCTGCAAGTAAAAGAATCGTACTTCCCCGGGGCACTCCTCCCCCCAGTTGCACATCAAGTCCCAGTATTCCTGTGCGTACTTTTTGTGCCATGTTTTCATCGAAAGCGTAATCCATGTAATCACCGCAATATCAATTATAGATTTAAATATCCAATCTTTTTATATATTCATTCCTCTTAGTTTTTATAGTTATAGTTTTATTTACGGTGATTCGATGATAGCTATAGATGACCTGAAATTCAAAGATAACCTTATTCCGGCAATTGTGCAGGACCATCAGACCGGGGAGGTATTGATGTTTGCATACATGAATCGTGAATCTCTCGAAAAAACCCTTGATAGCGACATTGCACACTACTGGAGCCGCAGTCGTGGGAAGTTGTGGAAAAAAGGGGAGAGTTCGGGCCACATTCAACATGTAAGGGACATCCTCGTGGATTGTGATATGGATACCTTGCTCCTTAAAGTAAGACAGGACGGGGCTGCATGCCATGTGGGTTATAGGTCTTGTTTTTACAGGAATATTAAGGGAGATATAGTTGGTAAAAAGGTCTTTGATCCCGAAGATATTTACTAATCCTTACACCTGATGCAATTAAATTAAATATCTTCGTATCATAGCAATAATTATGGATAATCCTAAAGCTCTGAAGATCGTACCCGATACAAGCGTAGTTATAGATGGCCGCATTTCCCAAAAGGTGAAGGAGGGAGAGTACAGGGGATCAAAGATCCTGATTCCCGAAGCTGTAGTTGCCGAACTGGAAGCCCAGGCAAACAGGGGGCTTGAAATCGGGCAAAAGGGGTTGGAAGAGCTTAATCAGCTTAATCAGTTTGAACAGGAAGGTCTTATAGAGCTTGATTTTGTGGGGGAGCGCCCCAACCTTGAGCAGGTGCAACTTGCAAAAGGAGGGGAAATAGATGCCCTTATACGATCAACTGCAGAGGATTTTGATGCGCTTTTTGTTACGGGGGACAGGCTCCAGGCGGATTTTGGTCGTGCTAGGGGGCTGGAGGTGGAATATATTCATCCACCATCGGCTGAGTTTATTCCTCTGCACATAGAGAATTTCTTCACTGATGACACGATGTCGGTACACCTGAAAAACAAAGTATCCCCGATGGCCAAAAGAGGCAGTATTGGGGACGTGAGATTTGAAAAAATCCGTGATGAACCCTGCAGTTATGGTGAACTGCATCAAATGTCCAGAGAACTTCTGGAGAGGGCCCGGGCTGACAATGAATCTTTCACTGAAATGTCTACTGGAGGAGCTTCCGTTCTGCAGATCCGTAATATGAGGATTGCTATTTCCCAGACACCTTTCTCGGATGATATTGAAATTACAGCTGTGCGTCCGGTAGCCTCTGTGAAATTCGATGAATACAGGCTCAGTGAGCAGCTTAAGGAACGTGTGGATATGCAGAGAGGCGTTCTGATCTCAGGACCTCCGGGTGCGGGGAAATCAACTTTTGCAGCCGGGCTTGCTATATATTTGCATGAAAGTGGTTATGTTGTAAAGACTATGGAATCCCCGCGGGATCTTCAGGTTCCCCGTGAGATCACCCAGTATGCTCCTCTGGATGATGATATGGCCAATACGGCAGATGTACTCTTGCTTGTGAGGCCAGATTATACGATTTATGATGAGGTAAGAAAAAGTAGGGATTTCGGTATTTTTGCTGACATGAGGCTTGCGGGGGTTGGCATGGTCGGTGTAGTACATGCCAACAGGGCAGTAGATGCCGTGCAGCGTCTGATAGGAAGGGTTGAGCTGGGCGTGATTCCGCAGGTAGTGGATACAGTTGTATTTATCGAAAAAGGAGAAGTTGCAAAGGTCCAGATACTGGATTTCACTGTAAAGGTTCCTTCTGGTATGACCGAAGCTGATCTTGCAAGACCGGTAATCACAGTGTCGGATTTTGAAACAGGCAAAGTCGAGTATGAGATTTACACCTATGGTGAGCAGGTAGTTGTGATGCCTGTTGCCCTGGAATTCAAGAAACCTGCCTGGAACCTGGCTGAAGGTGAAATACGTGAGGTTGTGGAAAATTATGCCAGTGGTCCGGTAGAAGTGGAAATGGTAAATGATAGTAAGGCTGTTGTAAAGGTCTTTGAACATGATGTCCCAAAGGTAATAGGAAAGGGAGGTTCTGTGATTGACCGCATTGAAAAAATGCTGGGGGTACATATCGATGTACGCCAGTTTGATGGTCAGTCCAAAAAAGAATCCCCTATGGAAGTCAGGCCGGTAATCGAGCATACGAAGAAACACGTTGTCCTTTCAGCACCGGAACTGGCTAAGACCGATGTGGAGGTTTTTGTAGGTGAGCAATATCTTTTCACTGCAACTGTAAGCAGACATGGAGATATCAAGGTACGTAAAGGTTCTCCAATTGCCGATGAGATTGTTGATGGAATCGATGAGGGTTACCCTGTATTAATAAAAATACTGTAAATTCAATTGTTATATTTCTGAATATACGGTGTTTAACCCTTCGGGGTTACATGTCCCTTTTTGATATGACAAATCCTTTTATTCTGATGTTTCCTTCGTGTCTTTTTAACCCGGCAAACCATCATCCTAATATATAATTATCAACAATTTACACAGCCGGGAGTTATTGTTATGAAAGTTTCTATTATAGGTTCAGGTTATGTGGGTTCGGTTACAGCAGCCTGTTTTGCCGAACTGGGTCACGAAGTCATCTGTATAGACATTGATGAAGAAAGGGTAAGGCAACTCAATGATGGTTATCCCCCTGTCTGGGAAGAGGGTCTGGAAGACCTTATGAACAAACATGTGGGCAAACGCCTGATCGCCACTTCTGATTATGATTATGCTGTACAGAACTCGGATATATCTTTTATTTGTGTGGGCACACCTTCCTCAGAGAACGGTGAGATTGACCTTTCGATAGTCGCCGCTGCAAGTAAGAGTCTTGGGGAATCAATTGCTTCCAAAAATGCTTATCATACCGTAGTGGTGAAAAGTACGGTTGTACCCGGTACAACAGAAGGGGTAGTTCGTTCCATTCTGGAGGACTATTCCGGACATAAGGCTGGAGATACTCTCGGGCTTGCCATGAATCCCGAATTCCTGCGTGAAGGCCGTGCTGTTCATGATTTCCTGAATCCCGATAAAATAGTGGTAGGCTCCCTTGACAGACGTTCCGATTCCCTGGTATCCGGTCTTTACAGGGATATTGATTGTGAGGTTACCAGCGTAAATATACGTACAGCAGAAATGATCAAGTATGTGAATAATGCTTTTCTGGCCACAAAGATATCTTTTGCCAATGAGGTGGGCAACATCTGCAAACGCCTGGGTATTGACACCTATCAGGTAATGGATGCTGTAGGCAGGGATTTCCGTATAAATCCGGCTTTCCTGAACAGTGGGGCGGGTTTTGGTGGCTCATGTTTCCCCAAGGATGTCCGTGCCCTGATTGGAAGTGCGAAAGATCTGGATTATTATCCTTCCCTGCTGGAATCAGTAATCGAAGTAAATGAACTCCAACCTCTCCAGATGGTTGAGATTCTCGAGGATAAACTACCGGAGATCAAAAATAAAAGGATTGCAGTGCTGGGTCTGGCTTTCAAGAATGACACCGATGATATACGTGAGTCCCGCTCGATTCCCGTTATCAGGAAATTGCTGGAAAAAGGAGCGGATATCCATGCCTATGAT
The DNA here is from genome assembly GCF_002761295.1 of Methanohalophilus portucalensis. Taxonomy (NCBI): domain Archaea; kingdom Methanobacteriati; phylum Methanobacteriota; class Methanomicrobia; order Methanosarcinales; family Methanosarcinaceae; genus Methanohalophilus; species Methanohalophilus portucalensis. The sequence goes on from NZ_CP017881.1 coordinate 8,430, forward strand.
CCCCTTGCCTCTGATAATATGAACAAGATCTTCCCCGAAATCACCTATGCATCCAGTGCACAGGAAGCTCTTGAGGGGGCACAGGCCTGCCTGCTGATGACTGAATGGGATGAGTTCAGAAAACTTAACACTGAATTTGATTCGATGGATAGGAAACTCCTGATCGATGGGCGCTATCTTCTCAATCCTGAAGAACTGGACGATGTGGAGTATGAGGGGTTATGCTGGTGAGCATTGTTCGATACATTGATGTATCAAAACCCTTTTTTAATCTGACATGAAACAAATAACCATCATTGATTATGGCCTTGGCAATCTCAGGAGTGTCCAGAAAGGGCTGGAACATGCCAAAGCTTCTGTAAATATCTCTATGGACCCGGAAGACATCGAGAACAGTGATGGGGTAGTGCTGCCCGGTGTAGGGGCGTTTAGTGATGCCATGCGCAACATCGAGCCTTTCCTGGATATACTGTATGATTATGTCGAATCAGGCAAACCCCTGCTTGGCATTTGTCTGGGTCACCAGATGCTTATGACAAATTCCGAAGAAGGAGGCATGCGTGATGGGCTGGGGTTCATTCCCGGTAACGTTGTTCGTTTTCCTCATAGTAAACTTAAAGTTCCACATATGGGGTGGAACTCTCTTCATATAACACAGCAACATCCTATCTATGAGGGCATCGAGAATGATTCCTATGTCTATTTTGTGCATTCCTATTATGTGAGTACTGATGATGATCATACTCTTGCCTCATGTGAATATGGTGTGGAATTTGCGGCATCTGTTATTAACGAGAGGGGTAATGTAATAGGAACCCAGTTCCATCCGGAGAAAAGCGGTGAAGTTGGGTTGAGGATGTTAAGTAATTTTGTTAAAATGTGCTGAGGATTAATCATGGATATTGAAGGCTATGCCAGGCATGCCCTGCTTCGTGGAGAAGAGGGAATTGCCGATAAACTTGCAGATCGTATCATGGAAATAAAGGACACCGACAGACAACATGCTATTGCGCTGGCAAAAGCAGCAGTTGAAGAAGCCAGGGCAACTATAGATGTAAAAGGGGACGTGCTATCTCCTATCACTTCAGGCGTAACAATGGGCCAATTCGGAGTGGGTTCCAGAGGCACCGGTGATTTCTATGCCCATGAAAAAATTGCCGAGGTAATAGGCAGCACCAAAGCTGCAGTAGACAGCACCCATCTGGATGATTCCGGAGCTGTGCAGATGGAAGGAGGGGATTTCCTCATAGTTACAATCGATGGCATCCACTCCAGATTAAGTGATTTCCCTTTCCTTGCAGGTTTCCATGTGGCCAGGGCCTCTTTAAGGGATGTTTATGTAATGGGTTCCAGGCCCCTTGCCCTGCTTTCGGATATCCATGTGGCCGATGATGGGGATGTGGCAAAGATCTTCGACCATGTCGCAGGTATCACCGCGGTATCAGAACTTACAGACATCCCTCTCGTGACCGGAAGTACCCTGCGTATTGGAGGGGATATGGTAATCGGAGATCGAATGACCGGTGGTGTCGGTGCTGTGGGAGTTGCTTCCGCGATGACTGCAAGGGAGAGGGCCGAAATAGGGGATGTGATTCTCATGACAGAAGGTGCAGGTGGCGGAACTATTTCCACAACAGCTCTTTATTACGGGATGCATGATGTGGTGGATGAGACCATCAATATCAAATTCCTCCAGGCATGCGAGGCACTCCTTGAAAAAGACCTGGATAAAAAGGTACATGCGATGACCGATGTTACCAACGGAGGGGTACGCGGTGATGCCAAGGAAATTTCAAGGACTGCAGGAGTCAAGCTTGTCTTTGAAGAGGAAAATATGCGTGGGCTCGTAAACCCCCGGGTCTTAGATATGCTTGAAAGTCTCAATATAGATTATCTGGGTGTATCCCTGGACTCCCTACTTTTAATAGTCCCTCCTGAACATGAGCAGGAAATTCTTGAAACCGTTCAGAATGCCGGTGTCGACATTGCAACAGTTGGTTATGTTGAAAAAGGGCAAGGTGCCGAGCTTGTGATTGACGGGCAGCGCCGGGACTTCACGCCACGTTTCCGTGAATCTGCCTACACACCAATTAAGAAAATGGTCGGAGATACAACTCCCGATGATTTCGAGGCAATGAGCAAAGCGGTTGACAGGGCGGCTGAAGAAGCGATATCCAAAAAGAGACGTATAGTGGAGATGTTGGGGGAGCAGTAATTACTTCCCCTTAAACTTACGGACAATGAGCACGGGTCCATCCTTTTCCAGTATCTCCACTTTTTCTTCCGGGCTGATGGTGTCTTCGGAGCGTGCTTTCCAGTATTCTCCGCTGTATCGCACATAACCCGGGTTCCCTTCGGATATAGGATCTATCGCTTCGGCAATTTCACCGCTCATTTCTTCGCCTATAATCGGCTTGCGTCCCTTAGCCTGTACTACTTTGTATATTGCAAAGGCAAAGAATAGTCCGATTATTATTGTGGGTATAACAATATAGAACATCATACTCCTCTGTACGTCTGCTGGCGTATACCAGCGTGGGAAATCCATAGGCACCAGGAATATACTGCCTGCTATCAGGCACACTATTCCTGCAATACCGAATATGCCAAATCCCGGCGCCTGCAATTCGAGAATCAGCAGGACCACCCCCACACCAATCAAAAACAGTGCTGCTACATTGACATCAAAACCCATGCCAATCAGACCCAGGGCTATAAGAATAGCACCGAAAATTTCCGCACCTGCTCCCGGGCTGGAAATTCCCAGAACAATGGCATAAATGCCTATCATTAGCAGCAGGGAAGAAATAATGGGATTGGAAATTATATTCATAAGGTACAGGTTCAGGCCTGGCTCATAATTGACAATGTCCGCGCCCGAGGTGTTGAGTTGCCTGTTCTTGATAGTTTCTCCGTCCACCTGTTCAAGCAGATCGGGGATATCTTCTGCTATATACTCGACAACATTGCTGTTTTTTGCTTCCTCAGCGTTTAGATTGAGATTTTCAGTGATGAATAACTCTGCAGCGGTCACATTCCTGTCATGCTTGCTTGCTTTTTCCTTAGAAAGGGCTACGATGGCATTTATTATCTTAGAATCGTTGATGGGCTCTGATCCACCGGCAGGGGATGCCTGTACAGGCTGGGCCGAACCAATCACAGTGAATGGTGCCATGGCCGCCATGTCGGTGCTGATAAGGATCAGTGTTCCGGCAGACCATGCTTTTGTCCCTTCGGGATATACGTAGCCAATTACAGGCACAGGTGAGGCATCAATGCTCTCTATTATGTTGAGGGTTTCCTGCAGACCTCCTCCCGGGGTATTCAGGGTAATTATCAGTGCTTCATAATCTTCGGTTTCAGCAATTGCAAGTGCATTGTTTACCATATCATCGGATACCGGTGTGATGGAATCTGACATCTCCAGTACCAGTACTTTTTCACAGCTTGCATTTGATGCTGCAGATGTCAATAGTAAAAATGCAAAAAGAAATAGGAAAAGGGCCTTTACCCTCATGGCTCCTCCTTATTTGTTCTTTGAAGTGAATGCTTCGGTCAGGGCCGCTATATCTCCACTGTCAGAGGTGTTGGTTACTACAATCGTGTTGCCTTCCCTGGCAACCTCGGCTATTGTCTGCAACTCCCTCAGTTTTATTGTGGTGGGGACTTCCTGATAGAGCCTGGCGGCGTCAAGTAATTTCTGGGCAGCCTTGTACTCTCCATCTGAAAGGATAATACGGGACCGTTTCTCACGTTCGGCCTCAGCCTGCTGGGCAATGGCCCTGAGCATCTTTTCATCAACACTCACATCCCTCAGGGTGACCGAGGTGACCTTAATTCCCCATGGATCGGTGGACGCATCCAGTATCTCCTGTATGTCCTTGTTGACCTCCTCTCTTCCAGAAAGAACTTCATCAAGTTCTATTCGGCCAACTACATCACGCAGGGTTGTTTGTGCCAGCATTGAGGTTGCATACTTGTAATCCTCAACTTCTGTAACTGCTGATTCGGGTTTGAGGACTTTGTAATAGATGACTGCATCCACTGCCACTGTAACGTTATCATAGGTGATAACTGCCTGTTTCGGGACATCTATTGTTACGATACGCAAATCTACCTTGACTGCAGTATCGATAATAGGAATTATGAAAAATACACCCGGACCCTTCACTCCGCTAAATCTGCCCAGCCTGAAGATGACCACTCGCTCATACTCCTTTACCACTTTGATGGATTGGGACAGGATTATTACTAATACGATTAATGCAGGAATTATATATTGTTCTACCATGCTAAACTCTCCCTTTATGATACTTTGCAAACAATACTTCTAAAAGTTATTGGTGGGATGGATGGAACAGGTGGATATTTTACGATTGTAATTCTCTGTAAGTAGATAAATTTAAAATGCCAAATAAAATTCTCTCTTTGCAGCAACCTACATAAACAAGCAGGTCAATCAGCAACACAGATACAATGAAAGAAAAATGCAGTGAATGTGGCGGAACTGGTGTCCGTGAATCCTCTATACAGAAATGTCCTGAATGTAAGGGCTCCGGGAAACCAAAATCAATGAATCTTATGGAACTTTCAGAAAAAGATGTAAACAGCTTCCTCAAAGGAAGTTCCGTATGTGAAAAATGCGGTGGTAGCGGGGAAGTTGAAATAAAGGACCCATGTCCTTCCTGCGGAGGGGAAGGATTTCTTTATAGCTGTGACCTATGCGGCAAATCCATCGACCACCTGATAGACGGACGCGAGATATGCAAATCATGCAATGAGGTAAAGGTTGTCCATATGCTGGACGACTCCTGTGACATGAACGAGCTTTCCGTAGGTAAATATTACCACGCAGAGGTAAACAACTTAGCGTCATTTGGGGCCTTTGTGAACCTGAATTCTAATCTGCGCGGGTTGATCCATTCAAGCAACATAAAGGCCAAACTTGAACCCGGGGAAAGGCTGATCGTAGAGATAAATGAGATCCGTTCCGATGGGAAAATGGACCTGCTACCACGAAGTGTTGGAGAGCACAAGGTCGTAGAAGTTGAAAAGGAAATGCAGGTGCGTATTTCGTCTGAATTGAAGGATTATGTGGGTAAGCTTGTGCGTATTGAAGGAGAGGTGCTCCAGGTCAAACAAACAGGTGGTCCCACCATTTTTGTAATTTCCGATGAAGGCGGGGTAATTCCCTGTGCAGCCTTTGAAAGTGCAGGGGAGCGGGCATATCCGGACATTGATTCGGATATGGTCGTATCTCTTACAGGGGAGGTCAACCTCAGGGGTGAGGATCTGCAGCTTGAAGTCAAGAGCATGAAGCAGCTCAAAGATGAAAGAGAGCAGATCGTCAGGGAACGTATAGATCGTATACTTGACCAGAGGGCGGAACCTTCTGATATAGAATTCCTTGTCAAAAGCAAGTTTCTGGAAGACCTGCGCCCTGCAATGAAAGATGTTGCCCGAATTATCAAAAAAGCCATTCTAAGGTCACGTCCGATCTTGTTGCGCCATCATGCTGATGCTGATGGCATGACTGCAGGAGTGGCCATTGAAAAGGCAATCCTGCCTCTTATTCGTGAAGTCAACGGCCAGGATGGAGAATACTATTTCTACAAACGTGCTCCTTCAAAGGCTCCATTCTACGAGATTATGGATGTGACAAAGGATATTTCCTTTGCTCTTGAAGATGCGGAAAGGCATGACCAGAAACTGCCGCTTGTTGTGATGGTGGATAACGGTTCCACGGAGGAAGACGTACCCGCCATGAGACAGGCATTGATATATGGTATTGATATGGTGGTTGTGGACCATCATCATCCAGATAAGCTCGTTGATGATTACCTGCTGGCTCATGTAAACCCTGCACATGTGGGTGGGGACTTTGGACAGACCGCTGGTATGCTTTCCACAGAAGTTGCTCGTATGATCAACCCTGAAGTCACTGAACAGATAAAACATCTCCCTGCAATCGCTGCTGTGGGGGATCGTTCAGAGGCCGATGAGGCCTATCAGTATATTGATCTCGTATCTTCCAGGTATTCCCTGGAAAATTTGCAGGATATTGCCCTGGCCCTTGATTTTGAAGCCTACTGGTTGAAATTCAACAGTGGAAGGGGAATTGTAAACGATCTTCTCAATTTTGGTGACTCCACCAGGCATAAACAACTTGTAGATCTGCTGTGTGAGCAGGCAAGAGCTATGATGGATGAGCAACTTGAGGCATGTATGCCCAATGTCAAATCACAACAACTGCCCAATGGTGCTATAATGAATGTGCTTGATGTGGAGAACTATGCTCACAAATTCACATTCCCGGCTCCTGGCAAGACCTCCGGGGAAGTTCATGACAGGATTTGCAGGAAAAATGAAGGCAAACCCATTGTCACGATTGGATATGGGCCGGATTTTGCAGTCATACGGTCCCGCGGGGTTAAGATGAATATCCCTGAAATTGTCAGAAACCTCCATGAGGAAATTGTCGGTGGAGGGGTGAATGGCGGTGGACACCTTGTTGTAGGAAGTATCAAATTTGTGGAAGGAATGCGTAAAACAGTCCTATCCAAACTCGTGGAAAAAATAGGTCAGTATGAAGTGGATACGGAGATCTAATATCTCCTTTAATCCACTCTTGCCAGTTTGATAAGTGAGTTCACAGGAACTCCGCTGATTGTTTCCGAATTTTTCTTGTCAATAATGACCGCAATAGCCACTGGGTTGGATCCACCTTTTTTTATTTGTTCAATTACATCGGTAATCGTTGAGCCAGATGAGACCACATCATCTACAATAATGCAGTTTTTTCCTTCGACATGCCCGAAATTTCTGCTAAAAATTCCTGTGTTTTGATCCCTCTCTTTCTGGCTGTCATAACCGTGGAATATAGAAAATTCGACACCCAATTCCTCGGCAATCATGGTGGCCATGGGTACACCGCTTAATCCGATTCCCACTACCATGTCTACCATCTGGTCACTCTTATCAAGGGATTCGAGCACCATGTCACACAGGGCCTGTGAAATATAACGCAGGCGGAAAGAGCTTTTTCCTATGGCACTCCAGTTGACAGAGATGTCCTTTGGCGCAGGGGCTTCAGCACCTCTTTTACCCCGCATGAGAAGCCATGTGACAGTATCCCTGGAAACATTAAGTTCATTTGCGATCTGGCCGGTAACAAGACCATTGGACTGCAGTTCGACTGCTTTTTGTATAAGTTCTTCTATATTTTTCATTTTATCCCCACGTGCTGTTTTATGCTATTTGTTTTCCTATACATCCTTTATAATATTATATCTTTCTTTTACGTATTTTCTTGAGGGGGGATCCACAGATAGGGCATTCTTCACCATTGTCAAATCTTTTCATGCAGCCGGTGCATTTTTTCCCCCAGATTATTTTGTCCTTTATTCTGGATTGGGATATGGATTCTACCTTTATACCAATCATGCTTGCTACATTCTGCACAGCATAATCATCTGTCATCAGGACAGCATTTTTCCCATATTCCAGAGATTTTGCCAGCACATCGATATCGGTCCCGGAAAGTTCTTCGATATCGCCTGTCCTTTCTGCCCTGTCCACGATTTTTTTCCTAAACATAGGATCTGGTTGCTCAACCTTTGCCCCGGTTTCAAGGGCGATCAACATTTCCATACTTGTGTATTTTGCCTTCGTTTCATCTACTACTGCAGGTACTGTAACGAGCTGGCGGTCCCTACCTTTTCGATTGATGAAAACGCCGGTGTCTGCTATATAAATTTTCATGAGGCTAGATATGTTAAAGGAATATTAAAATTAAGCCCGCCTCTTCATGATATTATATCGGTAAGGGGTAAGATTCCTTTAATTTCCAGCCCATCTTCGCCAATATTAATCTCATGGATTTCTTTCTTATGCTTTGAATTGAAGTTCTTGAGGACTATGAGGCCCTTTTTCAAATGTAATTTATCCGCTACATAACAGGTTGCTATGGTGCTGTCAGCATGCAAATTTTTGCCGGCTTCACCTATTGTCGGGAGTCCGGATGATATGGTTCCTGTCATCAAGAGTGTGATATTTGCATTTTTGTATTTTGCCACAAGATGCTGGATAAAGTTGGCTCCTTCCATAGTTTTCATATGTTTTTCCACATCATCAACAAAAATCCTTTTCGCATTGACCTTTTCTACTGTCTGCTGAATTTCGTGGAAATGCCTCGCAAAATCATTTGTGGAGAGTTGTAATATTTCGATATTTCCTGTATGAATATGTTTTTCAAGTTCCATCCCTGCGGACTCAGCACGATTCAGGATATCATTTTTTGTTTCATCAAATGAAACAATGATGCCCTTTTCATCCTGTTCAGCTCCTTTATTTACGTATCGGATACCCATAAGGGTTTTGCCAGTGCCTGTGGGCCCCCCGATATAATTTGACGAACCTCCTCTAAGGCCTCCACAAAGCATATAGTCCAGCCCGCACAGGCCGGTTTCAACTAGTTTGTTTTCCTCACGTTTGGATATCCTGTCCTGCCAGGGAAGTACTGTTATTCCCTCACTGGTTATGGAAAAACTGTGTTTGCCCGGGATGTATTCCTGTCCCCGTAATTTTAGTACTTCAAGGTAGCGATTTCTCTGCTGTCTTTCTTCTTTATTTGTAAGATGTATTATCCCATCTGTTACATATCCCAGTGTACTTTCTTCTATTTCCTTTTCTGACATCTCTCCGGTAACAAGTACCAGTGAATTCCATTTTTTCATCCTTTTGAAAAATTCATAATAGAATCTTCTTCTGGTATTCTTGTCGAAACTACATCCTATTATTGTAATGGGATCAATAACGATGATCTCTGGTTTGATTTTTTCAATGGAATCCTCAAGGTTCCACATGAAAGAATATATCCCTCTATCGAGGGTTTTTATATCGATGGATATCTGGTGTATGTTTCCTCTGGATATCCGGGATACATCATAATGGCTCAGTCTTGACACAAAGTTATTCACGATTGTGGCGGGTTCATTGACCGAAGTAACATACAGGCAAACTTTCCCTTCTCTTGCACTTTCACATAATGCCTGTAATGCAAATGTGGTCTTCCCGCTGCCTGCAACACCGGCTACAAGGGTTGCAGAAGGACAATTCCAACCTCCCTTGAGTATACTGTCGAGGCCCTGGATGTGGGTGGTGATTTGTTGCATTAAATGCTCCTTTATATATTCATCTAAAATATATCTTTTATTTTATTTAAACCTCATTCCTTCCGGTGTAAATGTATTAATACAATCCGTCCAAATAATCCCATCTCAGGTGAATATAAATGGACATTCTGCAAGCAAAGGAAAAAATAGTGGATTTCATTCGCAAGAAATGTGAGGATGCCGGTGTAACCGGTTGTGTTGTAGGTATCAGCGGTGGAGTGGATTCTGCGCTTGTGGCACATCTGGCAGTGGAAGCACTTGGTTCTGAGAATGTACTGGGGCTGCATCTTCCTGAACTGAATGTCACACCGCCGGAAGATGTACTGGATGCAACCGCGGTGGCCAATGGGCTCGGGATTGAATTCAGGACCATTGACATAGGGGGAATCGTTCAAACGTATCTGGTAAATATGCCAGGGTCTGATCCCGCTAATAAATATGTCAACGGCAATCTGAAAGCTAGGATAAGGATGTCCGTTCTTTACTATTATGCCAATCTTGGCAGCAGACTTGTGGCAGGTACCGGAAACAAGACCGAAATCTTGTTAGGTTATTATACCAAGTATGGCGATGGCGGGGTGGACCTCGAACCAATCGGGGACCTCTACAAAACTGAAGTTTTCCAAATGGCGGAAGTGACAGGTGTTCCCGGCGGAATCATTGACAAATCCCCATCCGCCGCTCTCTGGGAAGGCCAGACAGATGAAAATGAATTGGGGCATTCCTATGCTACAATCGACAACATCCTGATAAAAATGCTTGCAGGAGAGGAGGCCGGAGAAGTGGCTTTAGAATGTGGTGTCTCAGAGGCCGAGCTGGACAAACTTCTCCAGCGTGTCGATTCCAATATGCACAAACGAATGATGCCTCCCGTAGGTGACCTTGCAGATATAAGGATCTGAAATTACCTTGAAGGGTGAATATTCTTTCCTTCTTTCCGGATAAGAGGCATTGAAAGATGCCTGCGGGCACAGGGTGGGACCTCATATATTCCGGTTTTTATTTCCCTTTCAACTTTAGATTTTGTGGCTATATCTGCCCGTGTTTTGCAACGCCTGCATCTATATCCCTGTCCTTTCCCGGCAGATTTCATACTCTTTTCACACTTGGGACACAGGGGGTTAACACTCTTGTATTTTTCCGCAAGTTCCATCACATCAATTTTTTCAATATTCAGTGTTTTATTCTTGACACTTCCATGTAATGTAATATAATCTCCCGGGGTAAGTTTACGAATTAGTTCTCGAAAGTTTTTTGTGGGCTCAAAAGCTGCACATTCCATTTCCTCTCCCTCTTTGTCCCTGATAAGGAATAGGGTATGCCCTCCTTCAATTGTACGGGGAGTTGAAGCCACAAATCCCTGGATTATGTATGATTCCATGTCCTGCAGGTTGCTGATACTTTCTGCTGGAATCAGATGCATATCGGTTCCCTGATTTGTCTTATAAATTGCATCTCTTTCGGTAACTTCTCCCTCTATAATGGAGGCAGCATGGGAGACGTATTCGGGCGTTTTTCCCCGAATACCATAAAGGACAGGGTCTGGCGAATGAGGTATGCATACCACCATATTGTTTGCAATATCACGGTTGTCCCATGTATGAGGATAGGTGGCATCATCTGCCCGGATAACACTATTATCATTTACAAATCGCTGTGTACCCCATGCTTCTCTCTGCCTGTAGGAGAGGTATTCATAAGTGTGGTCCCATTCCTCTTCCAGCATGGCACCACAGGCGGCCAGTGCTCCTATCAGACCACGGCTGTTTTTGTATCCTCTGGCATCAAGTTCGTATTTTTCAATGAGGGCTTTTGCTTCCTGGATGGTAATTACGTGTTGCACAGCCCGTTTAAAAAAGGCGGCCAGGGCATTTTTAACTTCATCATTGTTATTTTCTAGAAAGACCACACCTGGATTTGTATTTTCATCCTCCATCTGTGCCAGTTCTTCTATTCTCTGTATTACATGTTTTTTGACTTTTTCAGGTTCAGATGTTTCTATTTTGATCGCAACTGCAGCATTTCCCCTTGTTTTGAAGGGTATGGTAGGATTCAACCTTATAAGTAGAGGCAGACCGGCGGGCTTGCCATACGCTTTAAGTTCATCCATTAATAGGGCACCAAGGTATGTGGTGCACATCCCAAGACTGCGGGAATCTGTATCATCAAAGCTTATGATCATGTTTTTCAATCATGCATTTGTGGGTAGATATATTTATATAGATGTGCAAGGACATTATAGTTTGTCATGACAAAAGACATTCTAATACATCAAATCATTGATGTACTGGAAAAGAGTAATTTTACTGTATCTAGCCGCTGTAACATTAGACCTCGTAGTTTTGATCTGGCAGCAAGGCAGGATGGTGTACTTCTTTTCTGTAAGGCATTATATAATATTGATAGCCTGAATGAAGAAACAGCATCTGAAATGAAAGCATTGGCAGGATATCTCGGTGGTACTCCGATGCTGATTGGGGCAAAAACGCGTGATCAGATGCTTGAAGATAGCGTAGTCTATGTCCGGTATGAGATTCCTGCTCTTAATGTCCAGACCCTTTATGATTATTTTGTAGAAGGTATACCTCCTCTGATTTCAGCGGCTCCTGGAGGTCTCTATGTTTCCATTGATGGCGATGTGCTGCGGGATGCCAGAAGTCAACTTTCGATGTCCATTGGTTCCCTTGCGTCACATCTGGGAGTATCCCGGCGTACCATCAGTAAATATGAGGAAGGCTGCATGGATGCTTCCATTGATGTTGTACTCGAACTGGAAGAGTTGCTTGATGTGGCGCTTGCAAAATCCATTGATATTTTGGGTCCGTTTCACCGTTCCCGTCAGGAACCTGATGAAAATGACACTTTAAAGCCTCCTACAGATGGTATCCTGAGTTTCATTTACGGGCTAGGCTATGATGTACTTTCAATATCTCAGGCACCCTTTAATGCAGTTTCCAGGGACTGTTCCACTACTTTCCTTACCGGGGTAAGTAAATACAGCAATGCGATGATAAAGCGAGCCCATTTGATGAGCAATATATCTACTATCACGCGTACAAGATCGGTTTATATCATTGAAGGAGAAAGTAAAATTACATCGGTAGAACACACAGTTCTGATCGAAAGAAAGGAATTGGATTCCCTTTCGGATTCAGAAGAATTGGATGACCTTATAAGTGAAAGGGCCAGTGCGACTGTTGATTATTGATTTTTGGATTGTTTTTCCAAAACTATAATATATGGCAATTCCCTTAGGATGGGCAATGACTCTCAACATTGCAGTCCTGATATCCGGCAGGGGCTCTAATCTACAGTCTATTATTGATAATGTGGAAAATGGTTATATCCCAAATGCCTGTGTCAGTGTGGTTATAAGTGATAAAAAGGACGCTTATGGCCTTGAAAGGGCTATGGATCATGGCATAAATGCTGTTTTTATCGACCCGGCTGCTTATCAATCCAAAGAAAAATTTGAGACTGCACTTCTGGACGTTCTTGCAAGATTCAGTACAGATGTGCTCTTACTTGCCGGTTTCATGCGAATCCTGGGTTCCAATGTGATAAAGGCCTACAGTAACAGGATAATGAATATCCATCCTGCACTCTTGCCTTCTTTTAAAGGTCTGCATGCCCAGAAACAGGCGCTGGACTATGGTGTAAAAATCGCAGGTTGCACTGTACATTTTGTTGACGAAGGGATGGATTCCGGCCCGATTATTCTACAAAAAAGCGTACCTGTACTTGATTCAGATACTGAAGAATCCCTTTCTGAAAGAATACTTGCACAGGAACATATTATTTTCCCCGAAGCAGTTAAGTTGTTTGCCGAAGGAAGACTGGACATAAAAGGAAGACGCGTACATATCTCATAATCATCTCATAAATTCAAAGATACAAGGAGGAACAATATGTCTTATATTTCAGAAACAGATCCCGATATTGCCAGAGCACTTGAGCTCGAGGCCGAAAGACAGGACTATAAACTCAACCTTATAGCATCAGAGAATTACACAAGCAGGGCGGTAATGGAAGCTCAGGGTTCCATTATGACCAACAAGTATGCAGAAGGCTACTCCGGGAAGAGGTACTACGGAGGCTGTGAATTTGTTGATATTGCAGAGGATTTGGCGATTGAAAGGGCCAAGGAAATTTTTGGTGCCGAGCATGTGAATGTCCAGCCGCATTCAGGTTCAGGTGCCAATATGGCTGTTTATTTCTCCGTCCTCAATCCTGGTGACAAGATAATGGCAATGGACCTCTCCCACGGAGGGCACCTTTCCCATGGAAGTCCTGTAAGTTTTTCAGGTAAACTTTATGATATTGTACCTTATGGAGTAGCAGAGGAAACTGAAGAGCTGGATTATGATGCCCTCGAGGAAATGGCAAAAAAGGAAAAACCCCGCATGATAGTGACCGGTGCTTCTGCATATTCCCGCACGATCGATTTCAAGCGCTTCAGGGAAATCGCTGATTCAGTGGATGCATACCTGCTTGCGGACGTTGCTCATATCGCAGGCCTAATTGCAGCCGGTGAACATCCAAGCCCTGTGCCATATGCTGATTTTGTAACAACAACCACACACAAAACATTGAGGGGTCCCCGTGGAGGGATGGTCATGTGCAGTGAAGAATATGCAAAAGGTGTGGATAAAACAGTCTTCCCGGGTCTTCAGGGTGGCCCTCTTATGCATATTATTGCTGCCAAGGCAGTTGCGTTTAAGGAAGCTCTTTCTGATAAGTTCAAGCAGGACCAGAAACAGACCGTGAAAAATGCAAAAGCTCTCTGTTCAAATCTGATAGACCGTGATTTTGATATTGTGGCCGGTGGCACGGATAACCATCTTATGCTTATCAATCTCAACAAATATGATCTGACTGGTAAGGAGACTGAGACCTATATGAGTAATGGTGGGATTGTTATCAACAAGAACACTATACCTTTCGAAACCCGGGGCCCCTTTATCACAAGCGGTCTGCGTGCAGGTACTCCTGCGGTCACCACTCGTGGTATGAAGGAAGCCCAGATGGAAGATGTTGCTAACTTTATAGAAACAGTAATTCAGAATCCAAAAGATCAGGCTGTACTGGATCAGGTTAATGCTGATGTACAACAGCTGTGTAGCGACTTCCCGATATACAAGCATCTCTAAGGTGATTTAATGGCGGGTGAAGCTAAACAGGGAATCATAGACGGCAGAGCGATTTCAAAGCAGATTGAGGCAGAATTAAAAGAAGAAATAGCTTCTATGAAGGCTGATGCCGGTATGGTCCCGGGCCTTGCAACTATCCTTGTGGGGCAGGACCCCGCCTCACAATTGTATGTGCGACTGAAGCATAAAGCATGTGACAGGGTAGGCATCTATGCGGAGGATCAGAAACTCGACGCTTCTATTACCCAGGAAGAACTGCTGGATGTGATCGAGGATCTGAACACACGTGCAGATATCCATGGTATTCTCCTTCAGTTGCCCCTGCCTCAACATCTGGATGCAAAAGAAGCCATGCAGGCTATTGATCCGGCAAAAGATGTGGATGGTTTTCATCCCTATAACATGGGCAACCTGATGATCGGTGACGAAGGTTTTGTTCCCTGCACGCCTGCGGGGATAATCCTGGCTCTTGAGTATTATGATGTAGATATTGAAGGAAAGGATGCTGTGATAGTCGGCCACAGTAATGTAGTTGGTAAACCCATGGCAGCAATGCTCTTAAACCGTAATGCTACAGTTTCGGTATGCCATGTTTATACCAGAGATCTCAAAAGTTACACCACAGGTGCCGATATACTTGTAGTTGCAGCCGGTGTCAAGCATCTCATCAAAGAAGATATGGTCAAAAAAGGAGCTGTTATTTTTGATGTGGGAATCACCGAAGAAGAAGGCAAGATATATGGTGATGTGGACTTTGAGAATGTTGTGAATAAAGCCTCACTTGTTACACCGGTGCCAGGAGGTGTGGGACCTATGACTATAGCCACGCTTCTGACCCATGTGACCTTTGCTGCAAAGGAAATTGAATAATTATCCTGTTAAATATAAAAACATCTGGTAATTTCAATGGTCGTCGATGTTGACATATGCGGACTAAATGTAGGAGACAACCAACCTGTAAGATTGATGGGTGTATTGAACCTCAGCCATGAATCCTTTTACAAGGGGTCTGTTGTCAGGGAAGATTCCCTGATTGATGCTGCTTCTGCAATGGTGGAGGAAGGTGCGACCGTGCTTGACATAGGCGGCCGCTCCACCTGGCCCCTTGCCGAACCTATAAGCAAGGAAATAGAGCGGGATCGATTACTTCCTGCAATAGAGGCTCTTTCAGGGAATGTGGATGCTGTTCTTTCAGTGGATACTGTATTTGCGGATATTGCCGACCAGTGTCTTGACAGGGGCGCTGACCTTGTAAATGATGTTTCCGGTTTCATGGCAGATGAAAACATGGTGGATGTGGTGGCAGACCATGCATGTCCTGCTGTTGTAATGGCCTCCCGGAAAGTACCGGGTGACGTGCTTGGGATGGATGCAGTTATGGATTCCCTGGAATCAATCATTGAGGTGTGTGAAGGGAAGGGTATTGATACGGATCGATTAATTCTGGATCCCGCTATTGGAAAATGGGTCCCTGAAAAAGATCCGATATACGATCTTGAGACCTTTGACCGTTTTGAACGTCTGCAGACCTTTGGTAAACCGCTTCTTGCAGCCCTTTCCCGTAAATCCTTCATAGGCGAGGTCCTGAACAAGCCCGCTGCTGAAAGATTATATGGAAGTCTGGCAGCAACTGCGATTGCTGTACACAAAGGGGCGCACATTATACGCACCCACGATGTGGCTGCGACAACTGATGCTGTGCGAATAGCTGAGGCGATAAGGGGCAGACAGCCGGTCGTGGAGGAAAAGGGTTTTGAGGTCAGTGTGCTTGACATCACAAACCCCAATGATGCAGCTCATATGATGAAAAATATCGGTGTTACCGGAACGGGTTCCACAATTATGAAGAATAAGGCCGTGAATCGTGTGCTGCGTATCAGTAACATTACCACTACCGAGGCCCTGATCATCAAGCAGGAGACCCTGTCACGCGGCGGGGATGCAGCGCTTGAACGTGATGCTGTTTCCCACGAGATCGAGAGGACCGATGTAATTGTAATGGGCACATTGCTTCAGGTCACAAGACTTGCCGATAAGCTGGAATGCCAGGCACGAAACCTTCCGTTGATATCAAAACTCATCAAAGATGCACTGAAACAGGAATCTGATGTTGAATACCGTTATATGAAAAAAATCTGAAGGTATCAAAATGATCCTATCATCTAAACCCTTTAATGAGATTCTTTGTCATGCTGGCGGAGTGAGTTTTGCCGGTTTTTTATTGAAGATACTTTCTTGGTAATCGGCTTCTAAGCCGGATGTCTGGCAAGCCTGTTGATTTCTGTCATATCCTTCCTGTAAGAAATCGTTCTATCCTATGTATTCAACTGTTCACTTTCAGTTCGATGATATGGTCAGAAATTATTTATTATGTGGCATAGTTAGAACATAATGCAACATCATAAAAAGATGTTAGTGGGGTTCAGCCAGTCTTGACGGAATAACTGAAACCCCGTGCCCGGAGGCAGGTTATACTTTGCTGTTTGTATTATATAAGCGTAGCTTTGCCTCTGTGATTTAATAAATTTAAGAGGTAAAATAAATGAAAATGAATGTCAAATTTGGAATAGGTGCAATGCTAACAGCAATGTTGTTGGTTAGCATGGTCTTTTCACCAGATGTGAGTGCACAGCCGATGCAAGATTCAAAACAAGAAACAAAGATAATAATTGAACCGAATTTTGAATTGGAACAAGGTTTAGTAGATGCATTAAATTCTAATTTATATAATGCATCCAAAGACGACATAATTTCTAACTATATTAATAACAATAAAGAAAAAATTAAGGCACAAAAAGATGTCAATATAGCAACATTAAAAGGTGATGAATTAAGGAGTTATACCTTAAAAGATGGTTCAGATATAATTTTTTCAGGCGATTGGACATTTTACGTGAGTGAGATAAAAGAAGAACAAATAAATCCATTGACTAGAGCTGGTATATCTTATACCCCTATTATTACACATTCTTATTCCGCGTATAGTTGGGTAGGACCAAGATTATTCTCTATATATACAAAAGGATATTTTGAATATGACGGAACCACTGTCGAGGCCCATCATATGGACTCTTGGTATACAAGAGGTACACTCAGTGTATGGCAAGTCTCTAATTGGGAAGAGGGTAAATATGATCACAGTTCTGGAACCTATTCTGAATTTTATGGTAGAGGAAATTTCTATTTTGGCTTTGAAATTGATGGTGGTAATTTAATACTGCAAGATGAATATATTAATCTCTACGTAAAATGTGATGAAGGTGGGGATTATGAAAAAGAAATGACTAAATACTAATCTAAAAAAGTTCCTTGTTTTAGTCATTTGTATACAATCATTGAATATTTGCTTGTATGGTTTTGTAGAGGACAAGTAACATATATCAAATACAAATTTCTAGTAGAAATTGATCTTCTTCAAAACCGTATCTTGTTTATAGGAGGCTTATGCAATGAATTCAGAATTTAAATTAATATTTAGTTTAACTTTCATTGCTTTTTTCATATTAAATATTATCAATTTGTTTGAACTTACAGTTGTGGTGGTTATAGGTTCTATTTTTATATCATTGATAGAATCAGTTATCCTGTCAGTTATTTTGTTTTTAATTTATCGCTTAATTATTAAAACAGCTTAATTCAAAAAGGACAATTGGATGGTATGGTCTTAATGTATTTGAATTGTAGTTCACTTCGGATAAAAAAATTACAAGTATACAAATTGCATGATGGTCTGTATCGATTAAATAATGGAAGGAGAATTGTTGAGATCAATAGCAATACTTCCTTTTCTTTTTGAGAATTTGTGTACCCGATGAAGCCGGACTTATTTTCAGTAAGCACTTTATTAATTTCATCTGGTTTTCTTCGTTACGTTTGCCAACATTTCATTTATGGTCCGATGCAGAAAAAGGAAAGGCTGGTGCCACCTTTCATTTCTTTGATACCGGTCCATATGTTGAGATCAAGATCAAATGATTTACTTGCTGAAATACCAGGTTCTGACTTAGATATAACCCTACTTTGACTGTCAAACTTGGGTTGTTAGTTTAGCATTTGTTCCTGCAGCAACTGCAAAAGCTGAACTTACTTGGCAAGAACAAATGCTGGAATCTAATGGAATTTATGTTAATGATTTTGATGCCGAAACGACCAGTTATGAAAAAGTTGGAGATGAAATTCACTATGAAGGTGATTTCAAGATTGATGTTGAGAAAAAAGTGGATGACAAATTCAAAATGTTAAAAACAAAAGGAACATTTGAAGGTACAATAAAACCAGATGGTTCGATGCAGGTTGAATATATTGGTAACAATTTTAATTTACACATGATTTTGTCAAATATTGGAAAAAATCAAGAAACCATTTTGTACCAATTTGATCAGGTAATGACAGTTGATGGTAAAACAAAAAAGACAAATAAAATAGTGCAGGTTCCTAATGAACAAATTGCTGATGTGGATGGAGGAATGGGAACAGATATAAGTGAAAATGAGGAATTTGTTAGCCCGTTTAGTTCAAAAACCAAAGTTGATCTTCCAAGTACGGCACCGTGGAGCTCCACTTTAATTTATGATGATATTCAGTATGCAGATATTCTAGCAACAGGTGCTATTCTTACTGGAATATTGTCATATTTTGGTCTAGCTCAGGCAGCTGCATTGTCTGCCATCGCTGTTGCAGTTGGTTATGCAATAGCTGAGTATGGTGATGTTGACACACGTGACATATATCTCGGTTTTTTCTTGTGTCTAAGCCCATCGAGTCCGATGCATGTTGAAGTCGATTATTTTTACGTTTGAAGGGGAAGTTGTCTTCTCCTTTCATATAATTTAAATTTATTATTAATTAATGAATTAATATGGGAATTTGAATGGATAGGATATTAGGTAATGTGATCTTTTATTTTTTTATAAGTGTAGCTCTTGTAACCGCATTTTATAATGCTTATATGGAATGGTTCAAGGATGAATTGAATCCGTTTATTTTATTTCTTACATTGATCTTTTCATTAATTGCAGCTTTCTTTAGAAAATATATTATTAGACAAGAAAAGTAAACAATCATATTTTTTATCATGACTATGTTTGAAATAAATAGTCATCTTTACATATTTAATTAAAATGCACTAACAGGAAGAAATTTAATGAAAATAAAATTAGTTGATCTACTATTTTACCTTTTTGTGATTTTTACATTTGTATCAGCATTTTATAACGCTTATTTGGGATGGTTCAAAGATGAATTCAGCCAAAAGATTATGTATTTAACCTTTTTATCTATGTTATTTATGGCTGGTTTAATAACTAAATTTTCTAAAATGAAATCTGATAACTAAAGGAATTGTTTCACATTCAAAATCCTTTGCATCGCAACAGTTAGATGGAATTTTCATTATATATTTGTAATGTAGGGAGTGTATGGTAGATGATTCAACATTATATGATACATTGGGGAGATAGAATTGGTCAAAATAATACACGTGGTAATGCTATTTATTGTCATAATCGGTTTAGTGGGTTTCACTGAATTTACCACAGATGAACCTGAAAAAGACATACGATCTGAAATACTGAACGTTAGTTATGCAGATGTAACTAAAATATCGATCATAAACGGATTAAGCGGGGATTCGATTGATATTAAAAATGGAAATAAGATAACTACTCTGGTAAATTGTATTTCCGGTTTCCCATTCACAGAAACGGAGGGGCAAAAAGATGTTAATGGATATTTGTATGCCCTCAATTTTTATGAAGGGGGACAACGAATATCAACAGTTACTATTGTAGGTGACGATATTGTTCAAATTAACGGAGTGTACTACAAATCCAATACTACACAAATTGAGAAATGCGTGACGGATGTATTTGAAAGTGGAAAATGAAGAACTCATTAGTATGCTTAGTTTAAGAAACAAAGTTAATGTTTTTTGCATATCACATTGAAATAGCAACTGTTGGTATAAGTTTGTCATAAAATGGCAAATTTGATTTGAAAGACATTTTCTATTGCCATTTCGGCTCTGCAAAATAACCATTCACCAAATAAATTAAATAGGGACATGGAGAAGAAATTTATAAAATTTAGAATAATCCAAGAGTGTTGCCGGCTATAGATAATATGCTAAGACTGCCTTGCAAGATTACTATGGTCTTGAATGTTGTTATTCATGATACATCTACCTTGAAAACTTCTCGATTTTTAGTATCATTACATAACGCTCCTTTTTATACCTTCATGTTCCAAATATTATATATACCATAATATCATGATTTTGTATGGTTGATGCAATACCGTGCGATATGTACTAGGAACTTGTTGAATGCTTGTACATAAAAACTGAAATTTTTATTGCAGGAGTTATTTTGTCCTGTGGGTTAAACTAATTATATCTATGGATGATATCTTATTAATGAACTGATTAATTGGAGGCAACTTATTATGCAATACAGTATGGGAATTGATGCAGGTGGCACATATACGGATTCGGTTATAATCAGGGATTCGGACGGAGCCGTTATCGACTCGAATAAAGCTCTTACTACTTATCCGGATCTTCTTGAAGGAATAAAAAATTCGCTTGACGGGCTGGATCAGGAGTACCTTAAAAATGTAAAATTAGTATCTGTCTCCACAACCCTGTCCACGAACACTATTCTGGAAAAAACCGGTTATTCTGTGGCATTGTTGATGATAGGGGATTATTCGATTCCTGAAGGGCATTCTATTGACAATTCCGTTGTAATTAAAGGGGGACATGGTTCTTATGGTGAGGAAATAGCCCCTCTGGACGAGCAGGCCATCAGGGATTATGTAACAAAAATGAAGGAGAAAGTGTCGGCTTTTGCCATTTCGTCCTATTTTAGTGTACGTAATCCAAACCATGAATTGCGTGCAAAAGAGATCGTAAAAGAACTTACAGGAATGCCGGTGGTCTGTGGCCATGAGCTATCCCAGGCACTGGGGGCTTATGAAAGAGGAGTTACTGCTTATCTCAATGCCCAGTTGATACCTATAACAAGTCAGTTCATAGAAACGGTTATTGGTGAAATGGAAAGACGTAATATTAATGCTCGTCTTCTGATGCTCAAATGCGATGGTTCAGTTGTGGGTATCGAGGAAGCCAAAGAAAAACCCATTGAATCCATATTCTCCGGCCCGGCCGCAAGTCTTGTAGGTGCTTCCTATCTCTCGGATTCTCCTACATGTCTTGCTATCGATGTTGGTGGTACCAGTACCGATGTAGCCATGGTAAATGATGGATTGCCCGAGATTACCGACAGGGGCGCAGTAGTGGGAGGCTGGCAGACCAAAGTACAGGCCATACGCATGGAAACTTCTGCTATGGGCGGAGATAGCCATGTTTGGATCAAAGCCCAGAAGATAAACATTGGTCCCCGCAGGGTCATGCCTCTATGTGTAGCAGCTTCTAAATGGCCATCTATTATTGACAAGCTCAAACTTTCACGTACTCCTTCCAAAATGCAGATGTGTGAGAATATCCAGCCCACCAAATTCTTTGTTAAAACGGGTAAAGAGATTCCAAACATCAGTAAGCTTGAGCAGGAGATTCTGGATAATATAGGTGAGGAACCTGTCTCTGTAACTGAAATCTTCATCGACAAATTGCCCTCTCCTCTGCTTTTGGACAGGCTGATCCAGAAAAGACTGGTGCAGGCTATCGGCTTTACTCCTACGGATGCATTACATGTACTCGGTGAATATGATGCCTGGAATGCAGAAGCATCTCGAATAGGTGCAAACACACTGGGAAGGTTGACTTTTCTGGAAAAAAGTAAGTTCTCGAAAGCTGTAAAGTCCAAATTTGCTCATAATATGGCATTATACATAATGGCCTATCTTCTCCGGAAGGTGGATAAAGAGGAAATTGAGACAATCATTGCAAACCAGAAGGAGTTTTTCAGTCATTTCAAAGTAGATGTTCCGGTCATACTTCTGGGTGGGCCTGTAAGTGCCTATGTGAATGAAGTGAATGAATTGCTGGATGCCGACATAATCCTCCCTGAACATGCAGAAGTTGGTAATGCTGTGGGGGCACTTGTGGGTAAAGGTATCAAACGTGTGGAGATTCTGATTCGTACGGTATCCAAGGGTAACAAAACAGGTATAATGATGTTCTCCCCGCATGGCAGGCAAAAATTCCCGGGTTATCCGGATGCACTCGAAGCAGCTGAAAAACTCGGCAGGGAAATGGTGCTTGAATACATGAAAGAAGCCGGTCTGGATCGCGGAGATGTTAAAGTGGAAGTCAGCAAGCAGGAAATCAAACTCCACGAAGGCAGTGGTTTGCCGATTGAGACCAAGCTGACCTTTGTGGGTATAGGAATGCCTGAGATTGAAAAATAAGGAGGTTTGTATTCAATTATTTTCCCTCCTTTTTCATCCTTCATGAATAGAACCGGGCTAATTTTCTATACAATGGTAAACTTTAATACCATCTTTTCCTTTTGCAGGATGAATACCTATGATAATCTCCTCTTCCAAACCCTTTGAAGAAATCCTGGATAACCTCGATGATTCCGGCAAGATATTTGTGCTGGGCTGCGGGGTCTGCGCCACCAAGTTACAGGTTGGTGGGGAACCCGAAGTGGAGGCTATGTGCCGCAGACTACGGAATGCAGGAAAGGAAGTTATCGGAGGAGGAGTTGCAAAGGCTGCCTGCAGCATCAAATCAAAGGAGAGTTTGCTGGAGAATGATCCTGCAATTGAGAAGGCCGACACCATTATAGTAATGTCCTGTGGCAGTGGTCTTTCAGTGGTTTCCTCTCTTGTGGATGTTCCGGTGCATCCTGCAACAAACACTGATTCACTGGGCGGATATTCAGAAGGCCATGTCAGAAAAGACCTCTGTGCTATGTGTGGCAGCTGCATTGCAGATTTTTTTGGTGGTGTCTGTCCGACGGCCCGCTGTCCCAAGGGCCTTATGAATGGTCCCTGCGGTGGTGCGATGGAAGGTAAATGTGAAGTTGACCCGGACAGGGATTGTGCCTGGGAACTCATCTATTTAAGGCTTAAGGAGATCGGCCGGCTGGACCTGCTGGAGAATATTTTCGAGCCCAAGGAATATGACGGTTGAGTATTAACTATTTCCTTTTCCTGCTTCGATGAGTTTAAAAACCAATGCTACATATTATCCTGCCATGCCCTCTGCCTTCAAGGAAAAACTGCTGTCCGATGAATTTATAGTAACTTCAGAGATATCGCCTCCCAAGGGCGTGGATGCTTCTTCTGCCTTTGAGGAAGCAGGATTGGTACGGGATTATGTGGATGCATTCAACGTTACCGACAACCAGCGTGCTGTTATGCGCATGTCTCCCCTGGCAATGGGTCACCTGTTAAAGGAGCAGGGATTGGACATTATTATGCAGTTTACATGCAGGGATCGTAATCGTCTGGCTCTCCAGTCCGACCTGCTCGGCGCTTATGCAATGGGTATGGAAAATGTCTGTATAATGTCCGGGGACTATCCGACAAAAGGGGATAATCCCGGTGCAAAACCGGTGTATGACCTTGATTCAGTACAACTGCTCGGGGCAATGAATCGGCTGGAGGAAGGATTCGATATTGCAGGTAATCCGCTGGAATCAGTTCCCTCCTTTACAAAAGGGGCGGTATGCAATACCGAACCTGATCAGCCGCTACAGCTAATGAAACTTGAAAAAAAAGCACGTATGGGAATTGATTTTTTCCAGACACAGGCTGTCTATGACATCGGCCATTTTGAAACATTCATGGAAAGTATTTCCCATATTGAGGTGCCGGTGCTTGCGGGGCTCATTCCTCTCAAATCCGCTCATATGGCCCGTTTCATGAATGAGAAGATTCCGGGTATCCGGGTTGATGATGAACTGATAGCACGCATGGAATCCTCAACTGACCCTGCAGAAGAAGGCCTTCTAATATGTGCCGAACAAATTCGTGAATTAAAAAAGGTGTGCAGAGGCATACATCTCATGCCAATTGGCCATTACAGGCACATAACGGACCTCTTTGAAATGGCCGGTTTACATGAAAAGAACTGACTACCCCTCTAAGGGATAATTATGCTTACACAGATTGATCATGCCAAAAACGGTGAATTGACCGCTGAGATGCAGCAGGTCGCAGTACAGGAAAATATGGACCCTGACACGGTACTATCCCACATCGCAAGGGGCAGCCTTGTAATCATGACAAGACAGGACAACCCTCCGGTTGCCATCGGGGAAGGGGCTACCACCAAGATCAATGTAAATCTCGGCAGTTCTGCTGCGAGTATTGACACCTCCTCAGAGATTGAAAAGGCCCGGATTGCAGAAAAATACGGTGCCGATACCATAACCGATCTTTCAATGGGAGGAGACATCCAGCAGATTCGCAAAGCAATTATTGAAAATACCACCCTGCCCCTTACCACGGTTCCTGTCTATCAGGCAGTTGTGGAATGCGGACTGAAAAAAGTCACTTCATCTGACATACTTTCTTATCTAAGGTCCCAGATAGCTGAGGGTATCAGCTCCGTTGTATTGCACTGTGTTGAAAAACAAATGCTTGAAGAAGTGAAAGGTTCAGGCAGGCTGATGGGTATGGTTTCCAAAGGTGGCTCATTTACCAGTGTCTTCATGCTTGGCAGTGACTGTGAAAATCCATTCCTTGAAAACTTCGATGAGGTCATGGAAATTCTCCGGGATAAGGATGTGGTGCTGTCTTTGGGTAACACTATGAGAAGTGGCTGTATCCATGACAGGCCGGATAAGGCCCAGCTTATGGAGATGGAAAACAATGCAGCCCTTGCAAAACGTGCCAATGAGCAAGGCATACAGGTAATCATAGAAGGAATGGGTGGGCATGTGGCGGCAGCCTCCATTCCTGAATATGTTGGGACCTATCGTTCCAAGTCCTGCCATCCCCTTTTTGTGGCAGGTCCTTTGCCTACGGATATTGCCTTGGGCTATGATCATGTCGCAGGTGCTATAGGGGCAAGTATGGCAAGCGGTGCAGGTGCTGACTACCTCTGTTACATAACTCCATCCGAGCACCTTTCCCTGCCAACTCCGGACCAGGTAAGGGAAGGCCTGGTTGCTTTCAAGATCGCGGCCCATGTAGGTGACTCGATAAAATACGGTATGGCAGAAAAAGATCGTCTGCTTGCAAAAAGACGTGCTAGTTTTGATTGGGAAGGGCAGATGGAACTTGCTTTTGATCAGGACCGTCCAAGGGATTTTTGTCCGATGGAGGGGCCATGTTCCATGTGCGGGGAATACTGTGCCATACAGATAATGGGGGAATATCTTGCAGAAGGTGAATAAACCTCCTTCAATGCAGCTTATAGGTATAAAAACCCCTATTATAAATTCCGGGGACAATGTTGTAGAGGTACTTTCAAAAGCATTTGCAGAACAATCCATCACTCTGGAAAATGGTGACGTAGTAGTGCTGGCCGAATCTGCAGTAGCTACAGCTGAAGGAAGGATTGTGAATCTTTCAGACATAAGTCCCACACAAAAGGCACTGAAATTGGCCCACCGCTATAGTCTTGATCCGCGGGAAATGGAATTGGTGTTGCAGGAATGTGATGAAGTATTCGGAGGGGTGCCAGGTGCAGCATTGACCATAACTAAAGGAAACCTTTCTCCCAATGCAGGAATTGATGGTTCCAATGCCCCCGCTGGCCATGTTGTCCTGCTTCCTGAAGATGCTGATAAAAGTGCTTCAGTCATCAGGAAAGGACTTCGGGAATTATTTGGATGCGATATAGGTGTAATTGTGGGTGACAGTCGAACCCAGCCCCTGCGATTGGGGTGTGTGGGTGTGGCGCTTGGTACCTCCGGTATTATTCCGGTCGAGGATGCCAGGGGAGAGAGTGACCTGTTTGGAAATATCCTCCATATCACTCATAAGGCTGTGGCGGATAATATTATGTCTGCCTGCCAGCTTGTAATGGGTGAGGGTGGAGAAAGTGTTCCCTGTGTAATTGTGAGGAATGCACCTGTAATGTTGGTGGATGAAGATGTGCCTATGCCTCTCTTTTCCAGGGAAGAATGTATGTATTATAGCAATATTCGTAGGAACGGTACATCGAAATCCTGATTCTAACACCAGTAAATTTATATAGGATAAAACCATGATTTTGTATGGTTGGTGCAATACCGTGCAACCCACGGTAAAGCATTTCAAAGATACTGTTGTAGATATATTTGATAATATTCAAGGTGATATCAGATGAGTAATGTTATATTATATGATTTCAGCGCCACCTGGTGTGGCCCATGCAAGATGCAGAAACCAATTCTTGAGAACCTGGAGAAGGAACTCGGCGACAAGGTCGATATTAAGGAAGTTGATGTGGACCAGAGTCCCGACCTTGCCGGAAAATATGGTATTCATGCGGTACCTACCCTGATCATCGAAAAAGATGGTTCGGAAATTAAAAGATATACCGGTGTAACCAGTGCCGATATACTGAGTGCTGAACTCAAGAAATTATTCTGATACACCCATCTTTCTTTTTTCTTCTTTTTTCGGAAAGGGTATATAACTTGTAATCCTCTTTTCACCTGAGGTATAACAAGTGCAGCGTTTGGTCAGGATGGGTATGATGCCGTATAGGCAAAAAAACGCCCGCGGAGGTTTTAAGCCCCACCTGGCTGTAAAGTTCAGAAGTGAAGAAGGAAGTTTGCGGTCTTTTTTTATTGATTCTACAAGGGTTGCGGCAAAATATCCGCAGCCAGACGCTTATTTGATAACCCATGCCCATTCTGACCATCATGGCAGTTCAGCAATGCTTTCTGAGTGCTCAATATGCACGGAAAAGACAATGAATGCCCTGGAGGTACGGCATGGTCGTGATTTTAAAGGCAACTTGGCAGGGGAAAATGGGCTTATTGACTATAGGGGCGTAAAAATACGAACCTATCCAACCCACCACACAGATGGTTCTGTGGCTTTTGGGTGGGAGAATGAAAATGGGATGCGTATTCTTGCAACAGGTGATGTGAAAGATGCCTCAAATCTTCCCTCTTGTGATGTACTCATAACCGAGGCAAATTATGGAGACCCTGCTGACCTTTCCTGTTATTTTGAGGATGATCTGGAAGGATTTTATGCGGCTCTTGAATCCTCTCAGGATGTAGCATTTGGCGCGTATCCCTTCGGGAAGGCGCAAAGGGTTGTAAGACTTATCAGGCAATCGGGTTACCAGGGGCCAATAGGGATGGATGACAGGTCGCAGGAACTTACACAAAACCTGCTTGAGAATGCAGGTGAACTTGTTTCGATGGATGAAAGAGCCAAAGTCAATGTTGTTTCTCCGGGCAAACTCGAAGACCTCCCTCTTTATATGTCCAAATACATGATTACAGGACGCAGGGATCACCGGTTTCCTTCCATTAATATCAGTGACCACCTGGATGCTTCAGGCCTGGAAAAAATGGTTCTGGATATCGATCCTGAGTTTGTGGTTGTCTATCATCCGGGGGGACATCGTCCCTCTAGATTTGCTTGTCATCTGAATTCATTGGGTTATGATGCTGTTTGCCTTGCGGATATCAATAATGTTGTCAGCAATGAATTTATGTAATAGGTGATCACCTATGAATAAACGTTTATATAGGTTATTGTGTTGTATGTTCATTTATAATATTCATTCAGGAGAAGATGCCCCTTGAAAAATAAAGCGAATAAATCAAAAAAGGAAAATAAGCCTGCTGAAGGGGAAAAGGCTTCTGCTGCAGAAGTGGCCACAGCTACGAAGGTCATGACCCCCGAGGAGAAGAGAGCAGCTCATGTTGAGGGTATCGTGAAGACTGCAGTTGCTGCTTTTATAGGAATTTTCGCAGGTATCATAGCATTCAATGTACTGGGAATAGGAGCGGAAACAAAATGGTATGCTATCCTTGTGATTGTTGCAATACTTGCCTATTATGCCCAGCGTTTGATTTTCCCAAAGATCAATATCGATACCAAGGAATTTGGTATGAAAGATTGGTTTTATGTAGAGTTCATAGTTATTGATTTTTGCCTTGTCACCTGGACATTACTTTTGAACTGATATCCACCCTTATCTGGCAGGTATTTTGATATGCGAATTGCAGTACTGAATAAAGATAGATGTCAGCCCAGAAGATGCAGCCACGAATGTGAGAAATATTGTCCCCGCGTCAGGACAGGCGACGAAACAATCATTTTTGGAGAAGACGGTAAACCCATAATTTCTGAAGAGATGTGTGTGGGTTGTGGTATATGCATCAATAAATGCCCCTTTGATGCCATTATGATTATTGGCCTGCCCGAGGAACTGGATAAACCAATCCATCGCTATGGTACCAATGGTTTTGCGCTCTATGGCCTGCCTTCAGTTGAAACCGGCAGGGTAACCGGTATTCTGGGGCCCAATGGTATCGGTAAAAGTACCTGTGTGCAGATTCTTTCAGGAAACATGATTCCCAATTTTGGTGGTGAGGAAGGAAGCTGGGATGAGGTGCTTGAATATTATTCAGGAACCTCTATGTATGAATATTTCAGCAAGGTTGCAGCAGGCACTATAAAAGTTTCTCAGAAACCCCAGTATGTGGATATGATCCCCAAAGCTTTCAAGGGCAAAACCCGTGAATTGCTTGAAAATACAGATGAATCTGGCAGATTGGATGATCTTGTGAATAAACTCGGTTTATCTAATATAATGGATCGCAATATCGGGGACTTGAGTGGAGGGGAACTCCAGAGGGTAGCTATTGCTGCCTGTGCTGCCAAAGACGCCGATTTCTATTTTTTTGATGAGATAAGCCCCTATCTTGACATTTACCAGCGTATAAAAGTGTCCCAGTTAATTCAGGAAATTTCACAGGACAAGGCCGTACTTGTTGTAGAACACGATCTGGCAATTCTGGACATGCTCTCTGATGTGGTACATGTTGCTTATGGTATGCCTTCGGGCTATGGTGTGATTACTCATCCCAAGGGAGTGCGTATTGCCATCAATCAGTATCTCAAAGGTTATCTTCCCGAGGAGAATGTGCGTGTCAGGCCGGACAGTATTAATTTTGAGGTACATCCCCCAAGAGCTGAAAAAGAAGTTGGCACACTTGTGGAATATGAGGGCTTTTCCAAGAACTATGATAAGTTCAGCCTCAAAGCAGCTGAAGGTTCTCTTAGAAACGGTGAAGTGCTCGGTGTTGTGGGTCCCAATGGAATTGGTAAGTCCACTTTCGTAAAGGTCCTTGCGGGCGAGGAAGAACCGGATGAAAAAGAGATGGACTTTGACATATCCATTTCCTATAAGCCCCAGTATGTCGTTGTTGACCATAATCTACCGGTTAAGTATTTCCTCAGGGGAATCTCCTCAAAGGTCGACACCAGTTACTATGAGGCTGAGATTGCCAAACCTCTTCAGCTTGAAAGGCTCTATGACCGCTCCCTGGCCGATCTCAGTGGTGGTGAATTACAGAGGGTTGCAATAGCAGCCTGTTTGACCAGGGATGCAGATATGTATATTCTTGATGAACCAAGTGCTCATCTTGATGTCGAACAGCGCTCCCAGGCCACCAAGACCATCAAGCGTTTTGCTGAGAACAATAAGAAAACCGCCATGGTTGTAGATCATGATATTTACATGATCGATATGCTCAGTGAAAGGTTAATCGTATTTGAAGGTGAACCGGCTGTATATGGTGAAGCCCATTCCCC
This sequence comes from Methanohalophilus portucalensis, assembly GCF_002761295.1. NCBI lineage: Archaea > Methanobacteriati > Methanobacteriota > Methanomicrobia > Methanosarcinales > Methanosarcinaceae > Methanohalophilus > Methanohalophilus portucalensis. Next base: position 38,437 of record NZ_CP017881.1, read on the forward strand.
GACCGGTATGCAGAAAGGAATGAATAAGTTCCTCTCCAATCTGGACATAACTTTCCGCCGTGATGAAGATACGTCCCGGCCCAGAGTCAATAAAAAGGATTCACATCTGGACAGGTTGCAAAAATCCAAGGGTGAATACTATTATTACAATCTGGATGAATAATTTCATCCTCTTTTTGCAAGGTACCAGGTGAGAAACTCACTGTAGATAATTATTCCTGTCAGTGTAGTCCATACTATGAACAGGATGTGGTAGTTGTTTATAGGGACATTTCCACCATCAAGCATGAAATGCTGTATTGACAGGAAGGTCCCGGTGGGTTCAGGTACAATAATTGTTGCAAGCATAATGGGTATTGTGAGCAGCAGTATTGCAAAAAAGGATGAGAACCTGAAAAATATGAACAATACAGCAACGGATAATATCAGAAAGAAGGCAATTGATATGGAGAAATCTATTATGTCCATTTAAATCCTCTTTAATTTCAATCAACGTTTTTTATTTATATATAAGTATGCGATCAGTGGCCCGGTTACAATTACCATGAGCAGTACAGCATAGATGCCAATGAGCATTTTTGCTCCCATAGGTTCTCCGGCTGGCTGGTTTGAATCTTTTGTATGACTGTCTGCATTGCCATCATGTATATTTATTGTATAAGTATCTGTTTTTATCTGATCGGCAGTCCCTTCCTCATTTTCATATTCAAGCACAGTCGGAGACAAATGAACTGCAGGGGCATCAGGTATCTTGATTGTATATTCAATGGTTTTTTCTTCAAGGGGCTTCAGTTTGCCAGCCCAGGACAATTCCCCTCCAATAACATCCACCTCATCAGGAACATTTTCTTCCACCTCCACATTCGAGGTTATGGTTCCTGTGTTGGATGCTGTCAGGGATATTCTGACATGTTCCCCTATTATGGGAGTAGTCTTGTTTAGTTTCCTGTCTATTTCCAGTTTGGTACCTTCAACTACTACCGGAAAGTTTCCATCAGAGGTCACTTCATATGAATTACCCTTATATTCAAAACTGGCAGTTGCGGGTTTGATTTCATATCTTCCTGGCTCCGTGGGCATAGCTGTATAATTGACTGTGTCACTGCTGTTTGAAGGGATTACCAGATCCCATTTTGGATAAGGATTGTCCATCAACAAGAAGGATGAAGGAAGATTGTCCTGGAGATGGATTATCTTTTTAGAAGAAGCATAATTATGGATTGAAAGGTTTACTGATAAGTTGGAAGTAGCGTCTAGGTTTTTTTCCACAATTTCCTTGTTGATGGATATGAAGGGAAGGATTGTGGTTGTGGTTTTTACGGAATCATCATACTCGTTGCCCTGGTAATCAAAACCTTTTAGGTAAAGTGCAATTTCGGAATTGATCTTGCGTGGTTGTTCGGGTATTCGGATAATCAGGTCAGTGGTGAAGTTTTTCCCGGGTTTAAGGACCTGGGACACATTTTTCTGGATTATATCTCCAACAGAAGTTTCTGTTTCAAGGGAAATTCCCCTAAGGGTCAACTCTCCTGTGTTTTGAATGGATGCTGTTGCATGAATCTGATTATTGCATCGGTATGTATCCCTGATACCTGTGAGGCTTAGTTGAACAGAGGCTTCTCCAGGTGTGTAGACCTCAACCACTACTGATGTACTATCGACATAGGAGACCCTGAACATAATTTCCCTGTTGTATTTCAGGACGTCCCCGCGTTTGAATTCCTGCTCTTGATTTTCGTTATTATGCTTTATGTCAAGATATGCAGTTTTTGTGGCTTCATCGATTGCTTGAAGTTTTACATCTGTATTTTCATAGGATACATTGTTTCCTGCATCAAGCCTGTAACTTTCTCTCAGTATCCATACTTTCTCAAACTCGTGGAATGCAGCATCAAAAGTAACTTGCCCCTTGTTTATTTCTGTGACATTAACCCTTAGTGTGTTTTCGTGGACATATTCATTGTTGGCGCTGTCATCAAGGCGGAAATGTTCAATATAGTTATCATTGAGATAGAGAATTAATTCTGCGTTTCCATTCCCAATATTATAGGGTTTTAGGGTATAACTATCAATGAATGCCCTTTCCCCTTCTCCCAGGGAATAGGAACCCTGATTGACCCAGATATCCTCATGCTGGTGGTCATAGGCGTAAGCAGGATTGCATAGTATTAAAAGGATTAATATGGCGGGAATATACCTTGAAGGCATCTTCTTCACATATATGTTGCATTGTCTATAAAAGTTGTTATATCCCACGGTCTTCATGGTGGTTGTAATTGTTGAGACATTCGTTTACATTCCTGTGGGTATGTTCATGAATGTGCAGGTGGACATGTCCTTTGCCACCTTCTATAGTTTTTGTTAATTCATCAACTGCTTCATTGATGCTTAAGGGCAATTTCTCACAGTCATATCCAAAACATGTGAGAACCTGGAAGAGCTTGAATACATCGGGTGCCTCCAGGTTGTTATCCCTGAGTAATTGCCAGTCTGAAAATATTTCGCGAGGCGTACCTTCGGCAATAATTTCCTGATTTATAATATATATCCGGTCAACAAGTTCCGGAAGGGTATTCACTTCATGGCTTGCAATTATGGTTGTAATCCCTTCACTGTTGAGGCGGTTTACGAGTTTGATCAGTTCCGCTTTGCTTCTGGGATCAAGATTTGCAGTGGGCTCGTCAAGGATCAGTATTTCCGGTCCCATTGAAAGCACAGCAGCAATTGCAGCCCTCTTTTTCTGGCCATAACTGAGGTTATGGGGTACCCTTTCTTCAAATCCAGAAAGTCCCACTGTCTTCAGTGCAGAAGATACTCTCTCCTCTACCTCTTCTTTATTGAGTCCCATGTTGATGGGCCCGAATGCCACATCATCAAAGATTGTTGGCATGAAAAGCTGGTCATCCGGATCCTGGAATACGACCCCTACCCTGTGTATCCTTTCCTCGGTTTTGAGGCTGGAAATATCCTGGTTGAATATGCTGACTTCACCATCGGGATTTTTGATAACCCCGTTTAAATGCATGAAAAGGGTGGTCTTACCCGCACCGTTGGGGCCCAATATACCTATTTTTTCTCCCTTTTTGACATGTAGTTCTATATCCTTTAATGCGAGTGTACCGTCGGGATATGCATAATTTAAATTACGGACACTTATTGCTTCATTCATTTAGAACACCAGATGATAGGTATGTAACAGGATCGCAACCGATATAATAATTATACCTGCCAGATAATCTTTTGATTTCATATGAAATTCCACGATAGTGCATGGTTTGCCAGTGTATCCTTTTGCAATCATTGCCTGATATACCCTTTCAGCCCGGTCATAACTTTTTACAAGGAGCATTCCGATAAGGTTTCCTGTTATAGAAAGGGCATATTTGCCTGTTGTTGGGCGAAAACCTTTTGATCTTATGGCCTTCCACATCCGCTGGAACTCATCAGTTATCACAAAAATATAGCGGTATGTGAACATAAGCATCTGTACTATAGTGGAAGGTAATTTCAGGGAATAAAGGGCCTTGATGGTTGTGTCAAAACTTGCGGTCGCAAGCATAATGACCACCAGTGTAACCGCTGCAATTGCCCGCAGCATTATGAGGCTTGCAAGATAGACTCCTTCATATGAAACAGTGAAATAGCCGCCTCCAAACATTCCTCTGCCTTCCACTGTAAATGGCAATATGAAAAAAAGGGGTAAAAGAATAAGTACTGCCCATTTGACCCTGTGCAAAACAAACTTTTTAGGTAACCCGGAGATGACCAATATCATCAGGCTGGCCAAGAGGGCGATTAGGGCAAGGTTTACGCTGGGAAGGAAGACAAATGAAAATATGAGGATTAAAAAGGCTACCAGTTTCATCCTGTGGTCCAGGGAATGGATGGGTGAATCCATCTCTGCATAACGGTCAATATGGGGATATTCCATTAAAGTTGCACCTTTCATTCTTTCTGCATTTTACGGGCACGTGCGTACAATCCAATCCCGGCAAATCCCAGAATGTACCCGATTCCTGCTACAATGTTGGCTGTGAGGGGTAGTTCCGTGTCATCTGTGGAATTGTTTTCTACCGTAGATTCTCCCTCACCCTTGAGATCTATCTCAATTTCGTCCTGATGTCCCATCTGGGAGACAATTATGCGATATTCATCCACTCCGAGTTTCGGGGAGAAATAGTACATACCATCTTCATCGGTTACATCTTCAATATAAATCTCCTCTTCACCGTCTTTTATGGCATATATCGTAATTTCGGCGTTGGCTATGGGGTCTCCGCCACCATACCAAGCCTTCACCTCTACTTCGTTTACCTGGTGCATGAGATAAACACGATGGGCAGAAACTGCGGGAGTTGCAAGCATTGCAAGAATCAGGGCCAACATCAGCATATTGATTATCCGTTTATTCATTTTTTGACCTCCTTTCAGGTAACATTTCAGGTTTAACCTTCAGCAGAAATCCGACTACAGAACCTGTCACAAGGGCTTCAACTATCATTATTGGTGCGTGGGCTGCAATAGCCGCATAGGCTACTTCGGTGAATTCCTCGCCTGTAGTGACAAGAACCAGGGCCATCAGGAGGGCTGTTATCAAAGTCGCAAGTCCGCCGCAGATAATTCCCAGGACGGATGGATTGACACCTGCCGAATATCCCTTCTTGAATATGAATGCTATGATTAAGGCAGGTATGCCCACATTCAATGTGTTCACCCCGATCACCGTAATTCCTCCATGCTGGAACAGGAATGCCTGTAATATAAGGCCCACAAAAATTGCGGGGTAGGCAAGAGTACCCAACAGGACACCGAGTAAACCGTTGAGTATCAGGTGTACGGATGTGGGTCCCAGGGATATGTGTATCAGGGAAGCAACAAAAAAAGCAGCTGTCAATATGGATATTTTCGGGATCTGTTCCAGTGGCTCTTCCTTCCTGTTACTTCGCCAGAGTGTCAGGGCAAGCAATATTGCAGTAGCTGCCCAGCCTGCTGCAATTACTATCGGGGAAAGCACACCATCTGTAATGTGTACCATTGTAGTCCTCTTATGAAATAAATGAATGTAAACATTTAGTGTTATGGTAGCCTTATGAAGTATGATTTAATATAAAAAAAGATTGGGGATTTATTTCCCCTGATTATTTTCTTCTGCTGAGGAAGACTGCTCCAAGGATAGCGGCAATAGCAAATATCCCTTCAAAGCCGGGAGCACTTTCAGTGGTGGATTCCGCGGATTCCTTTGCTTCTTGTGCAAGTTGTTTTGCTTCATCCACTTCCTGCTGGAGTTCTGCATAGTCACCGCTTGAACCTTCTGCAGGGAACTCTTCGATCACCGGTATGATGAACACTCCTCGTGTTGCTTTTCCGGATTCTGGTTCCATGGTAGCACCCACAAACCAGATGCCTGGTTCGTCAAGGGTATAGGAGAACTCTCCCTGTGAATTGGATTTTGTAAGCCTTGTAAAGACCATGGGAGCGTCATAGGGATACATTTCCTCTGCTTCTTCCACAACTTCTTTACCTTCCTCAAGGTCGTGATAGATCTCAATTTCCACATCTGCATCTGCCAGCGGTTTATCGTTGTGGAGGGCCTGGCCTGCAAAAACAAATCCTTCTTCCATGCCATAGGGTCTCATGTAGGGCATGATTTCCGTTTCCTGTCCTACTTTACGATCCCAGCCCACCCACATCTCTTCTCCGCAGTGGATCACGGCTTTGGTGTAATCAATGAGTTCTTCCTCACCGTCTTCATATTTAACTGCGAGTACAGTGTCGCCCATCTGATCCACGGTAAATGATGTCTTGTAGGCGACAAAAGTGCCATCATTGCCGTCTTCATCCATTCCTTCTACGGTAGTTTCCTCCACAGTGAGGGTTTCTGTTGTCCCGTCAGGTTTTGTGATGGTCACTTCGGGTATCGAGCTTACATCAAAAGAGATGTGTTCATAGGGATGTCCCCACATGATATAGATGGTTTTTTCCTCTCCGAGTTCTGCAATATAATCTTCAGGCGCAACGTCCCACATATTTTCATCATCTGATGGGAAGACCATGGTGAAATGGGCACTGGCCGTTCCAATAGTGACGACCAGCATAATAGCCAGTAATAGTGTTGTGATTATTTTTCTCATTTTTCTACTCCTTATGTGTGATTATTATCTACAGAAAAAGCAATAAGTGTTACTAATACTTATTATTTTGTGATTATTTTGCATATGGGATGCGCTACTAAGATTTAATTAATGGCTACAAAATACCTTTTTCATATGTTGAATAAAAAAATTAAGCACATGCCCCAGCAGCATGCGGGGTATGCACGTAGAAAACATAGAAACTTTGCACATCCCTTCTCTTAAGGAATGTCGCCTTTTCCCGGTCTTCGATATGCTGGGCAAACACAATCCATTTACCGTCGGAAGTTTCCCTGCAATCGGTGATCTGGGGTATGTCCCATTCTCTTTTATCCTTCAGCACTACGTGTGCATTGACAAAGGAATCATGCGGCATGTCATGTAGCATATGTCTCACGGGCGAGGCATATGCACGCCTGCTATACATCATACAACCACTCCCGTTTTCAGTCAACAATAGAATGTATTTATTGAACATATATGTAATTTACGAAGTAGGTTCTGCATCTCTACAACAATATTTAATACAATAATACTTCATTGTCATTTACATGCTCACAAAAAGAATCATCCCCTGTCTTGACGTAACCCTGGACGAAGCAGGCGGGACCGTAGTTAAGGGTGTGGAATTCCTTGACCTCAGGAAAGCCGGTGATCCGGTGGAACTGGCAAAACGCTATAATGAACAGGGCGCTGACGAACTGGTTTTCCTGGATATCACGGCATCCCATGAAGGCAGGGATACCATGATCGATGTGATCCAGCGCACGGCGAATGAGGTTTTCATTCCCCTGACCGTGGGAGGAGGTATCGGTTCGGTTCAACGTATAAGGGAGATTCTGCGTGCGGGTGCGGATAAAGTATCTATCAACACCGCCGCTGTCAAAAACCCGGAACTTGTGCGGGAAGGTGCGGATATATTCGGCTCCCAGTGTATTGTTGTTGCTATTGATTGTAAGCGCAATAGCGATATTGAGAACAATCCGGACAAGACCATTATAGAACTTGAGGATGGAAGCCGTGTATGGTATGAAGTCGTCATCTATGGCGGACGCAAACGTACCGGTATCGATACTGTACAGTGGGCCAAACAGGTGGAAGAACTGGGTGCAGGCGAGATCCTGCTAACCAGCATGGATCGTGATGGTACCTATGACGGTTTTGACCTGCCGATAACCCGTAAATTGTCCGAGGAACTGGAAATCCCAATTATTGCTTCCGGCGGTGTGGGTGGCCCTGAACACATGCAGGAAGGGTTTGTAAAAGGCAAAGCCGATGCAGGACTGGCTGCCAGTATTTTCCACTTCGGGGAATATACGGTTGATGATGTGAAAAAACACCTGCGTAAGAACAACGTGCCTGTACGACCCTGAGGTGGCAGTAATGGAAATAGCAGCCTTCCAGCAACTGATGCGTGATCTCTATCTGGAAAACGACAAAAGGCGGGGTAAAACAGCGACTACCCTCTGGTTGGTGGAAGAAGTGGGTGAGCTGGCTGAGGCTATCCGGCGGGATGATCACGATAATATCCGGGAAGAACTGGCTGACTGTTTTGCCTGGATAGGGGCCTTGGCAAATCTCTACGGGATAGACCTGGAGGAGGTATTCAGCGAGAAATATCCGCAGAGTTGTCCCACCTGTGGAAAGAATCCGTGCATCTGCACGGATTAAAGTTATTCTTTAATTACAAAAATATATTTATTTATTTAATTACTGTATTCAATGTATTTATAGATTGGTAATTGTCATTCCCTGTCCAGTTCTATGTATGTGTCGCTGGAACTTTGTGGATGTCCATGTATATCAATGCGAGAGAAGGAACAATTCGCTTGTTATGTATCCATTCCGGGTATTTAATTCACTCAATGGCATGATGGAGTTCTAATGGTTCTTTAGGATTTTTATTTACTTCAATAATCAATAACTCTAAGTCCAGGTCTTCTGGATACTCTCCTGTAATTTGTCTCTTTGTTATGCTGTTGTCCAAAGTAATTTTATATAAATAAGTGTCTTTTTTCAGACTAATGGGAGTAGGTTTCAATGTTTCATTTGGAGCTATATTGTATGTTTTATTAAATCTGGAAATATTTTGTGAGTCGAGTATTTCTACTGTTACTGAATGAGCTGTATTATCTGAGTTGCGTATGAAATATCTCAGGGTACCATTTTCATTTTTTGTAGTATCTGTTTGATCTGATAATGAAAATACAATGAAGAAAGCTATCGATGCTAGTACACAGATGGCTATAAATGTATAAGCGAATTTTTTATTCATATGTTCTTCCTCGTAAACTTTGAAATATACCACTCAAGACAAGGTCTTCAGCTTAATTTGGAATTGGTTCAGTGATTTCCGTTCCTGTTCCATAATTCACTTTCAGAACGATTTTTTCTGGAAGAAGTAGGATTTCTTTTCCAATCTCCTGCATATTTAAATAAAATTCCGCATAGAAATGAAGTTGTTAAGGCTACTCCAGCAGATCTTGGGTTCCCTGATACGAAATCAATAAGTTCGAATAATATGATTATTAGGGATATTTGGAATGCTATTCCTATAACTTTGTTTCTTTCCATGCCATCACATTTTATTAGTAGGCTAAGTAAAAAGATGTTAAAGAGCAGTAAGAAATTTAAGTATTATTATACAGGTTATACCAATGTGAACCACTTTTTACTCTTATGTACACTAGTGCTGGATATGAAAGAATATTGGAGTATGGGATTCATACATCGAGACTTACATCAGAGTTTTGTTCATACCAGTACCAATTTTCTATTCCAAGGCCTATAATTATGCCCAAAGCTTCTGTAATTGTCACCGGTCCATCCGCAAGAATGCCTGTTAGATTATACAGTGTCAAAACCAACAACAATCTTGCTTTAGGGCGTTTTGGGGTCCAAGCCGACTCTGCAAATTCAGTTTGGATCCCTTTTCACATTATGGCAATGCGACATTGCAAAAATGTTTCTTAATCTATATAACTATTGTGGCCATATCCTCCAACTGTATGATCTGCAATAATAAAAAATGACTTTGTAGAATATATCCTTTGTATATCATAGAGTGTTTGACATACTTGGCAAGTGTCCACATATTTAAAAAAGGATTTCTACAGAACCGTTTTGTTTTTATTTATATTGTTATTAATTATGCATTTTTACTTGAATATTGATGACACTATACCTGTTATAGCCAAATATATCACTACCACCATTAACCAATTAAGCAAAGATAAATTTATTTCTTTAGTACGCTCATATTTTTTGATCATGTATACCAACAATACAAATAAAAAAATCTCGATAACTAATAGAGTTATATCAAGTCCAATTATAAATGAAACCATATTCCCTCCAATATGACATTATATGCATTTCATAGTGAGTCATATAAAAAATTAAAAAGAAGGAGTCGTCTACCTCAGAAATTATTTTCAACTTACGTGTTCCCAGTCAGTGGAACTTATTCCATTGAAACTTGGTGGTGTAACACCTGATGGATAAACTCCAGAATACTGACCAATTACACGATAATATGCTGAAGATGAATAATCATAAGTATCCTCGGCTTCAAGTTCGTAAACATTGTTTTCGGACTCAAGTTCAATACCAACGATCTCTTCATCCCCATCATCACGCCATAAATGTGTGAGAACAGACATACTTGGTATCTTTGTATATGGGGTAGGTAACACCATTCTCTGCCAGGTTTTGTACGTAATTTCTGAACCATCATAGTCCAACTCAGAATTCGCGACCCCGAAATAAACACTTCGTGTTAGTCCAGTGGTAGCTGTGAATGTTTGTTTAGAATCAGGCCCTTCTGCAGCAGGATTTGTCCAGGATACTTCCATGTCATAATATGACTTTGTTGTTGCATCTGGAGATTTATCATAAGCTTCAGGGAACAACTGTTCAATATACTCTCCATATGTAATATCTGTACCCCACAATTTATTTGCAAGTTCAAGTCTTTCTTTCTCTGTTATAGAGGCAGAATCTGAGTTTGCACTTCCCACCCCTACAAATAGTATCATCAGCATGATAACCAGTGATACTACCATTGTTCGATTTATTGTTTTGTTCATTTCTTTCTTTACCTCATTTCAATTTACTCCTGAGGCAAGACCCGCAAACCTTAAACTGTATCAAAGCCAACAATAATCTTGCTTCAGGGCGTTTTGAGGTCCAAGCCGACTCTGCAAATTCAGTTTGGATCCCTTTTCACATTATGGCACTGTGACATTGCAAAAATGTTTCTCAATCTATATCACTATTGTGACCATATCATCCAACTGTATGATCCACAATAATAAAAAATGACTTTGTAGAATATATCCTTTGTATATCATAGAGTGTTTGATATACCTGGCAAGTGTTTATATGTTTAATATGATTCCTTTTTATTGATTCCAATATCCTCCTTTGACCTTATTTTCTTCTTACTGGAACGATGTTGGAAATTTGTTGTACATCTCGATACATTCTGATTTTAAAACATAATTAAGGTATTTCTGGTAAAACTTCTCAACAACGAAGTGACTATATATTATACAAAACATTCTTCTCAAGATACTATTTTATATGGTTTCGACAACTTTTGTATATTATAATTTGAACATACTTTTTGTGGAAACAACCTCTAATAAATATTATATAGTCGCGTAGCTAATTACATTTGGGTGTATCATTGTGAAAAATATAAAAGGTTCATTGAAGTTGTTATGCTTGTTGCTGGTGATGATATCCCTTGTATCAACAAGTGGCTGTCTTCGCTCTTTTGAAGAGGATAGCCAGTTACAAATAATCAATATTGACGTCATGGCAAAGGATGTCAGGAGTGCTTTTGTCGATCTCAATGTCACGATGTATGTTGAAAATTATGGGGAGACTGCCAGCAATAATAATACGACCATGATCCTGAAGGCTTATAATACCCGTACCGGGCTGCTTGAAATAGAAAAAGAAAGTTCCATTGGCAATATTCCTGCTGAATCCACACGGGAGGTCACTATACCCGTAAACCTGCCTAAAAAGGACGGTTATCGTGTGGTCGCACTGGTTTTTGAGGATGGCTCCCGGAAAACTGGCAGACAGATCACTCTGAATAATATTGAGGATTTGCAGGGGGGTCTGGAAACTCCGGGTGTTGAAATCAGTGGAATGGATTTCATGGTAAGGGAAGTTGCTGAGAATAAAGTGCTGATCCAGAATGATATCTATCTCACAAATGAGGGGGTTGGTGAAAACAAAAATTACCGGATGCTGGTCAAAGCCAGGGAAATGGATGCCCGCCTGATTGCTGATAAGGCGTGGACTGATACTGGCATTTTTGCACCGGATGAAACTGTGATCAGATCGGTCAATCTTAGCGTCCCTGACAATTACAACTATGCAGTTGAGGTAATTCTCTGGGAAGACAACACGATCGTCAGGCAGGGGGTGGATTATGTCCAGCTGAATCCTGAGAAGGAGATCGATAAGGACAAGTGGTTGCAGACAAAGGATATCGATTCCGGGGATTTTGTTGTTGAGGGATTCGGTGAGGCTCCCGCGGAAGAAGAATCAGCATCAGAATATCCGACTGAGGAGCCAGGTACACCTGGTTTTGAAATATTTGGTGCTTTGGTGATGCTTTGTATGGTGTATTTCGTGGCAAGGAGGAATAAGGATGAGTGAGGAAATTACTGATAACAGGAAAGACCTGGTGTACTATTTCAGGCAGGCGAGTTTTGCAATACTGATGCTTTTGATTCTGATATCGGTATTCAGGCTATATTTTGCCCTGGAAAATATTATCAGTACGTGGTTTGAGTACCAGTATGTGCCGATATTCAGGGCCGTTTATAATCTGGTTGTGCTTATAGTAGCCCTGTACATTGTGATACACTATTTTGTCAGGAAGCAGGATTGAACTGCTTTCCTTCTTCTTTTTTAGCAGGCAGCTTTTATATAACGCCCGTCCATATGCACACCAGACAATGAACAAAAAACCTGAACTTCTTGCTCCTGCAGGCGACTACAATTCCCTGGTGGCTGCGGTCCAGAACGGGGCTGATGCGGTCTATCTCGGCGGTTCAGCCTTTAGTGCACGGGGCTATGCAGACAATTTCCCGGCTGACAATCTCGGGGAAGCGATTGATTATGCCCATCTTTACGGGGTCCGGGTCTATGTGACCGTAAATACCCTCATAAAGGACAGTGAGTTTTCGCAGGCAATTGATTTTTTGACTGAATTATGCAATATGGGAGTGGATGCGGTCATTGTACAGGATATCGGCCTGCTTGCCGCCTGCCGTAGCCACCTCCCGCATTTGCCCGTTCATGCCAGTACCCAGATGACAGTACACAATACTGAGTCAGTGAAATTGCTGGAACAATACGGGGTAAAACGTGTGGTCCTCTCCCGCGAGATGAGCCTGGAAGAGATTGCTGCCCTGAATGATAACACGGATATGGAACTCGAGGTCTTCGTTCACGGGGCCCTCTGTATCTCGTATTCCGGGCAGTGTCTTATGAGTAGTATTATTGGGGGAAGGAGTGGCAATAGAGGCTACTGCGCCCAGCCCTGTCGCAGGCAGTATTCGCTTAGTTGTGACGGCGAAATTGTTGCAGCAGGCTACCTCTTAAGTCCCAAAGACCTGTGTGCAGCCCGTCTGATTCCGGAGCTGGTAGCAGCGGGTGTGGATTCTTTCAAGATAGAGGGCAGGATGAAAAGACCCGAATATGTGGGGGGTGTGGTCTCCATCTATCGCAAGCTTATCGATCGTTATTTTGCAAACCCCACAAAGTTCCATGTGGCCGAATCAGAGATACGTTATCTTGAACAACTTTTCAATCGGGGGTTCACTTCAGCCTACCTTGAAGGAGGTACCCGGGACATGATGGGTACCGTCTCACCGGGTAATCAGGGCATTCCCATTGGGAAAGTTGTGGGAATTGGCAGGTATATGGATCGTGCTGTAGTTTTCCTTGAGGAAGACCTGGCCGTAGGCGACGGGATTGTTTCGGGAGCAGGTGACGGTGAGAAGATAGGTGTGATCTATCGGGAAGGCAGGCAGGAAAAGAGTGCCTCGGCCGGGGATACGATAGAGATCCCTTTCTCCGGAAGCCTGGAGGAAGGGGATATCCTTTACCGTACTCTGGACAGCCGCCAGATAAAACAGTTGCAACAGACATATACCTCTCCTGCACCACAACGTAAAATTCCGGTCATTATGCAGCTGGAGGCACGGTTGGGTCATCCTCTAAGTCTTTCAGTGAAGGATAGGGATTGCAGTACCGTATCCCTGCATTCTGACTATGTGGTCGAGGCGGCCAAAGGAAAAGCAGCCTCTGAAAAACAGTTGCGCAAACAGCTGGCAAAACTGGGAAATACGGCTTTTGTTCCCTCCTCTATATCTATAGAAATGGATGAAGGTATTTTCGTTCCCGTTGGGGTACTGAATGATCTGCGCAATGATGCTGTGGACCTTCTGCAAAAAAAACGAACCGAACAATATCATCGGGAATGCAGCAAACCTTCCTTTGAGCCGGTGGATAGTAGTGCTGTATCCAATACAAACCCGTTGCTCTGTGTGGCTGTATCTTCGGTTGAAGATGCACAGGCTGCTGTGGCTGCAGGTGCAGATGTGATATATTTCGCAGGATTGCACATGCCTTCGGTTGATGAAATTGCTATAGTTAAGGAACAATGCCAGAGTTACGGAACATCTCTTTATCTTTCCACCCCTCGAATCATTAAAAACGGGGAAATGAAAGATCTTTTCTGGCTGCTGGAAGAAGCACGTGAATGCAGTGGGCTGCTTGTGGCCAACATGGGAATGATCGGGATGGCATCGGAAAAGCAAATTCCTTTTGTTATAGACACCCAGCTTAATGTTTTCAACCATCATTCCTGCAGTTTCCTGAAAAACCTCGGGGCCCGAAGGGTCACGGCATCTGTGGAACTGACACTGGATGAACTCGGTCAGGTCGCTGACGGCTGCAGCGGTCTGGAATGCATCGTGGAAGGCAACTTCGAGGTAATGGTCTCAGAATATTGCCCTCTTTCGCACACTTCAGGGTGTTCGGATTCCTGTGGGGTGATGGAAAGTGTCCTGGTCGACAGGAAAGGTTATTCCTTCCCCCTGAAAACGGATGAATACTGCCGTATGCACCTGCTTAACTCCCGGGGATTGAGCATGCTTGATTACCTGGAGGACGTGATTGCCACAGGAGTTTCTGCTATACGTATTGAAGCCCGCTGGGAATCACCGGGTGATATCGGCAGTCTGGTTGGCCTGTACAGGCAGGTTCTGGACGGCAGGGCGGGTACAAAGAAAATGCGTGCAGGCAAAAAATATACCACTGGTCACTTCTATCGGGGTGTACTATGAAAGTATTCCTGTCAGGTTCTATCAGGGGAGGCAGGCAAAACCTCCCGGTTTATCAGCAAATGGTCCAGATTGTAGAAAGTCAAGGGCATGATGTGGCCAGCCTGCATGTGGCTGACCCACATGTTGAAGAAAACGAAGCAGGCATGTCCGAATCCGAAATTTTTGAAAGGGATATGCACCTGCTTGATGGCTGTGACTGCATGGTTGCGGAGGTTTCTCTTGCCTCCACAGGTGTTGGCTATGAGGTATGCTCTGCCCTGAACCTCGGTATTCCGGTACAATGTGTTTACCGCGAGGGTTCAACAGTTTCTGCAATGCTGCTGGGAAACACCAACCACCTGATCCTCCTGGATGCCTACCGTGAAGCAAAAGATCTTGAAGCCCTCATCCCGTCGTTTTTGGATTTTGTGAGCGGTGAAGATCAGGTGGAATGACTTTCCAGTCCAGCATGGATGAAAGACAAGCCCCTGCATTGGAAACAAATATATAATTATGCTGCATATTTTCGTGTATGGTAGGATCAGAAATAATTCTCGTTCTTGTAGCTATTATTGTAGCTCTCATGATCTATAAGGTTCTCAAGACCGTAAAAGGGCTCATAGTTAACACCATTCTCGGCCTTGCCATAATCGTGGGAGCGAACATCGTTTTCGGATTGGGTATAGCTTACTCGGCCGTGGTAATCCTGACATGTGCTATTGGAGGGCCCATCGGGGCCTTACTGGTTATCCTGCTCAACCATCTGGGAATTTTCTTCTGAAGGTTTGCGGGCCACCAGGAAAATCGAATGGCGGGTATATTCCCTGCCTCTGAATATCTTTTTTTTCAGTCTGTTTTCTTTTTTACTGATATCCAGTTTATCAAAAAGACCCTCTAATTCTTCCATGATAAAATAGTGGTAGATAATTCCATTTTTGCGCCGGAATGTATGCTGCTCCACGGCATCCCCTCCATAGCGCATGTCCTCCCTGCCAAAAGCCTCGAAGATAAGTTTCCCACCCGGTTTCAGTACATTCGTCATCTGGTTTGCGGCCTGTTTTCTTTCCGCCTCAAAAAGGTGCTGGAGTACCCCCTGGCACAGTACCACATCAAAAGAGTTCTCAGGGAAAGGAAGTTCTGTAATGCTTGCCCTGCATAACGGCAATTCTGCCTTTTCCCGCAATCTCAAAAGGCCACGCTGGGAGACATCACAGCCCGCCATTATATATTCCTGAGAGAGGGGGATGGCATACCTGCCGTGGCCGCAGCCGGCATCCAGAATAAGTTCGTTTCCTTCAAGTTCCTCCTGCAGGGAGGATATATCCAGTGGTCCCGCCCACCGGACATGACGGTACTCCTCATCCCAGGCTCTGAAGTGTTCGTAGTTCATATCAGGGCCTGTACGCGGCGGCTTCCCTGAATCGCCTGATCAGGAATTCCTTTTCCAGTGAGGACAAAAACCACCCGGCTTTAGGACCGGAAGCCTGGCCCAGCAGGGATATGTAGAGGGCTTTGAACAAATCCTTCGGGCCAATGGTAAATTCCTCCCCCAGTACTTTCTCCATATCCCTGTGCAGCCTGCCTTCTTCTTCCTTTGCGGAATAGACAAGATTGTGATAATCAGAACCATCAAGTTCTGCACTTTCTTCCAGGGCATCGGCAAGGGTTGTCAGGAATGCTCGTTGTTTGTCGGAAAGGGTGGCTGCAAGTTCGGGCAGTTTTTCCTGAACACTGAATTTTGCGAAGGGAGGTGCATACATATCAAGCCAGTTGCCCACATTATCGGCAAGCTGTTTTATACATTCCGTGTTTTTGGTATCGTAACCCGCTCGCTCTACGATTTTCAATATTCTGTCAAAATCCCCGTGAGCTACCTGATGGATGGTTGTCATGTGCTTGAATGGGATGTCCGTATGGCACAGGCCGCTTGCATGGGAAAGTTCCTTTACACGCCTGTCATATTCGGAGTTGCCTCCTGTATGATGGAGTTTCTCATACTGGTCCACAAGAGTAAGCAGCGGCTGTGCAGGGTCAAAACGGATGTGTTTTTCGGGCTTGGTTCGGATGATCAGATATCTCAGGACCTCAGGAGGTACGACCTTGAGCATATCTGCAATGGATACGACCACGCCGGTGGATGAGGACATTGCTCCTTCCTTTCCCAGCATGATCCATTCATAGACTATGGGATGTGGGGGTTCGTAACCAAAGATTTCCCGGGCGATACGCTTTCCGGTGTCATAGGAGCCACCCCTTGAGGCGTGGTCCTTGCCGAAAGGTTCCACAGTCACGCCGAGGATCTGCCAGCGAGCAGGCCAGTCCACGCGCCAGGTAAGTTTCCCCCCGCCCTGCATGGGTACAGTGCCACTGTGACCGCAGGAACAGGTGTAATCCACTGTTTCTTCCATTTCATCGAAATCCGTAACCTTTGTGGTATTGATCTTTCCACACTTCATACAGATCGGGTTGAAAGGATTCCAGTCATCAGTAGGTTCCTTTCCGGAAACCTCTTTCAGGATGGCTGCAATCTCATCTCTCTTTTTCAGGGCGGTTTTAATGGCCTCGTTATACCTGCCGGATTTGTACAGTTCATCTGCCAGGTATACTTCAGGCTTGATTCCCAGCCGGTGCAGGGAATCCAGGAAAGGCTGCAGGAAATGATCTGCATAATTCTTGCACTCTCCGCAGGGACATGGGATCTCGGAGAGAGGTTTGCCCACATGTTCCTCATAACTTTCATCCAAAAACGGATAGACCTTTCTCAGAGGATCGTAGGTGTCTGCAATGTAGATCAGTTCTGCTTTTGCATCCTTATCCAGTAATGCACGATATGCGGCATCGGCTGTCACAACCTCCCGCATGTTCCCGACATGGATATGGCCGGAGGGGGTGATACCGGTGGCAACGAGGTGTGTGTTTCCCCTTTCAAGGGTTTCTTCAGCAACAACATCTGCCCAGTGTGTAATTTCTGCCATTATGTTCACCGATAATGATTTTATTTAAAATTTCTATGATTATGTGCCTTTCTAAAGGTGTCATGTTTTAAATGAATATCTGTAGGTATCGAAATTTATTTATCAATAAGGCTCTATCGGACAACCATGATTCCTTCCAGGGCGTTCCTCACAAAGGGAACAGGTGTCCATCGGGATAAACTGGCTTCCTTTGAACTTGCTTTAAGGGATGCGGGTATTGAAAAATATAATCTTGTGAGTGTTTCCAGTATTCTTCCACCGGGTTGCAGGATGATTCCAAAGGACGAGGGTCTTGAATATCTCAGTCCCGGAGAGATCGTCTATTCCGTACTTGCTCGCAACCAGACCAATGAAGCCCATCGTCTGATAGCTTCGGCAGTAGGAACGGCGGTACCTGTGAATGAGGATAATTATGGATACATTTCAGAACATCATTCCTTCGGGGAAGATGAGGATACTGCAGGGATGTATGCAGAGGATATTGCTGCCACAATGCTCGCAACCACCCTGGGTATTGAATTTGATGCCGATTCTGCCTGGCAGGAAAGGGAACAGCTCTACAGGGCCAGCGGTCATATTATTAATACTTCCCACTTCTGCCAGACCGCTAAAGGAGACAGGAGTGGCCTCTGGACAACCGTTGTGGCTGCTATGGTATTTGTGGAGTAAGTCAATCAGTAAGTTTTGTGGTGATTTCTTCCAGGTCGCAGAAATCAGACCTGAAATTATAGGCTCCGGCATTTATGAAAGTAATCGGATCGCCAATTTGCGGCCTCTTCTCTAGATATACACGGTACCTGAACAGATCCATTGAGCAGGGTGTACAACCTTTGATCACATAGGCTTCTCCTTCATTACTGCTGACCTCATTCTCCACACGTAGTTTTACAGGTACCAGGATTGCATCCATATCACTGTTGTATACGGAAGCATTCACGATGACATTTTCCTCATAAACCGCCATCACACGGGTTACCAGTTTGCCTGCAGGTGCGGCAATATACCTGCCGGGTTCAATCATGAGGGATATGTCCCTGTCATGCAACCATTTCCTGAAATCTGTAATTCTTTTGAAAATACCTCCGATGACATCGGCATTACTGTTGGCATAAACTGAAGGTAACCCTCCCCCGATATTGAGAATATCGATGGCATCCAGTGTTTCAGGACTGATTACATCTTCGATATCACGCTGCAGTTTCCATTCGCTCACGTTCTGGGTCTTCCTGTGGAAATGTATGCCAAGTTTACCGATATTAGGGCTGTCCACCAGTTCGCCAATACGCTGGTTTATGGTTGCAGAAGGCATACCAAAGACAAAATAGCGTTCGGTACGGATGGAATTTTCCCGCAGTTTGAGCCTGAGCATAAGGTTGACCTTGCGGTTGGTGTCCTTAAGGGTTGCAAGCAGGATGTCCAGATCATGCTCGTTGTCCAGAATGAAATTGCGAATGCCCCTGTCATAGAGCTCCTTTACCTGGTCACTGCTCCACCCCTGTGCCAGAAAGATCGCCCGGGAGAGATCACGTATATGTTTCAGTTCGTTCTCCATATGAACGCTGAAAAAACAATCTGTCATCTCTTCAAGTACGGAGGTGACTTTGGGGTTAGTCTTGGAACTGTATGAGACAATGTCAGCTATATCCTCCACCCGATTATACTGCTGCATAATCACATTTTTTGAAAGAATGAATTTGGGATCAGGGACAGTCATTTTTAAATCTCTTTATTTATTTTCTATATTCAGTAATCCTTCTTCGTACAGTTCATCCAGTGCCCGTGTCATTGCCATTGGGAAAGTTATGCTGACATCACCGATAACCGTGGCAATATCACTTTCATCCTTTACCTTGCCCCAGGATTTTGCTTCACTTGTATTGGCACCGGACATGCTCCCTGAAGTGCGGTGGGCCGTGGTCATGTATACAGCGTATTCAGCTCCTCCGTTGAGCAATGTAGCCAGTATTGCATGGTGTTTGGATATTGAACCGCCTAAAGCGATTACTCCTTTCCTGTCATCATAGCTGGTGGTAAGGAGAATGTTGCCGAAATCTTTCACGACGTCAACTATGAAATCCGGGTTTTCCTGCTGGAAAAGATACAGGTGGAATCCGAAGGCACCATCAGTTATGGCGGGACAGAAAACAGGTACATCATTCTTTGCTGCCTGGTAGAGGATTGAGTTCTGGTCATCCAAAAGCAGGCCGATTTCCCGCAACATCTCTGATACAGACCATCTTTTTTGCTTTGCGTAGAGTTTACTGAGAATATCCGTGATCATATCCTCGAAATTCATGTAACTTTGATTCCGGATCAGGAGATTCCCGATTCTGTTAATTCCTCTCTCATGGAGTTCCACATCGTCGGTATTGAAGTTGCCGATGGAGAAAACTTCCCCGGTAGCCTTCATTATATCTTCTTCAAGTCCCCCGACTGTTGTAACAAGTACATCTGCAATTCCCAATTCGATGAGCTGGGCAAAAAATCCTCTCAACCCGGAAGTAACCATGTTAGAGGTAAATGTAAGGAATACCTTTGCAGAATCCTTTTTCATCTTGACTATTACTTCGGATGCCCGATGCAGTTCTACACTCTGAAAACCCACATTCTCATAGGAATTAACGAGTTCTGACACCCTCATGTCTTTTTTCCAGTGGAGATCCTTTACCTGAACCATTGTATATCACGACTTTTAGGAAACAATTCATGTTCTTATTCACTTAAAAAGTTGTTCGGCATTTGTGTACGGGCGATAAATATATATTTATAGATTCTCTACTTAACTTTCGCATAACCTAATATAATATGTATTCTAATTTTCCTCTAGCAGTGGGTCATTTATGTATACCGAGAGAACCGAAGAATATCTTGAAACCATACAGGGCTTGATCAATCGCACCAGTTCCCCGGCCAAGAACAAGGATATAGCAAAGGAACTTGAAATTTCTCCGGCAACAGTTACTGAAATGATACAGCGCCTCTCGGATGAAGGCCTTGTGACTCATGCTCCTTATCGTGGGGTTGAATTGACCGAATCCGGAATAATGCAGGCCAACAATCTACAGCGAAAACATCTGGTTCTCAAGAACTTTTTCACCAGGGTACTTGATATAAATGAAGAAGTAGCGGACCAGGAAGCCTGTGCGCTCGAACATGTTATGTCAGATGTTGTACTTGAAAGAATGTGTTCTTATCTGGCAGAAAAAGGTCTTTGCAATATTTCTGAAACCACTCTGCCTTCTAAATGTAGTTTGAGCAGGGAACATTATATTTCTCTTGTAGAAATGAATGAAAAGACTAAAGGAAAAGTGGTGATGGTTGCCCTGCCAAAAGAGACCAAGGATAGGCTCACTTCGCTGGGGATGGTTGCAGGTGAGGATATTGAAATCAAAAGAAAACAAAAACAGGGTTGTATTTCTATAATTACCAAGGGGACTGAAATAGCTCTGGGAAATGAAGTGGCAGAGAAAATTTTTGTAAAACCTGCAGAAAATGACCACATTCATCGGAGACGTGGTAAACATTCCTGATTCTTGCTGCGGGGCAGCCGAAAAACGCATGCATGACGGCGATCATGACATGACAATAGCCTTTGTTGGCAATCCCAGTGTAGGTAAAAGTGCTTTTTTTTCCAGGGTCACCGGTGTGGGTGTCATGGTTTCCAATTATCCGGGAACCACTGTGGAAATGACACGCGGGACTGTAAAGGTTGGCCAGAAAAAAATAGATATCGTTGATTTGCCGGGTATTTATTCACTGGGTACTTCCACAGAGGATGAACGGGTCTCAAAGGAATACCTGCTGCGTGAATATCCCGATGTGATCGTAAATGTGGTGGATGCAACAAGACTGGAACGTAACCTGTATCTTACCCTCCAGATACTGGAACTCGGTGTACCCATAGTAATTGCCCTAAATCAGCTGGATGCCGCCAGGGAAATGGGTATTGATATTGACGCCCCTAAATTATCCCAGATACTTGGTGTGCCGGTTGTACCTACTGTTGCCACCAAGGGAATCGGACTTGATGAGGTCCTGAAAGAAGCAGTTGATCCATCCCTTTCACCAGCAGGGCGAATTCGTGTTCACTATGATAATCATATAACTAACGCTATCAATGATCTTGGTGCGGATTTTCCGGATACTGCCTCTGTAATAAAATTGCGTGCCCTTGAAAATGACACTGATTTTGTACGCATGTGCTGCAGACCCCACGAAGCAGACCTGCTTTTATCAAAAGCTTCAGAAATGGCTTCAGAGATCGAAGATGCCCACAATATGGCTATTTCAGATACAATGGCAAGAGACCTCTATGGGGAAGCCGGCCAGATTACAGACTCGGTCCAGTCAATTGTAGAAAAAGATACTTCTCTAAAGCATCGTATTGATGACATGCTCACATCTGAATATGTGGGTGTTGTGGGTCTTGCAGCAGCCCTTTTACTTACTTTCCTTCTGGTTTTCAGGATTGGAGGATTCCTGGAAGAGGGAATCGTCCATCTTTTTGAAACCTACTTGATAGCTCCGGTTGATGCGGAGCTTGCAACAAGCAACCCCCTTGTGCGCAATGTGATCATCTATTCCCTGCTGGGCATAGAAGCTGGATTTGCCATTGCAATTCCCTACATAGGGATTTTTTATATTATTCTCTCCATTTTCGAGGATTCGGGATACCTGACCCGCGCAGCTTTCCTGCTGGATAACCTGACTCACAGGATGGGATTGCATGGCAGGGCAGTGATTCCCCTGGTACTGGGATTGGGTTGTAATGTACCGGCAATCATGGCTACCCGTGCATTGAATACTTTGAGAGAGAGGCGTATCGCTTCGGTTCTCATATCTCTTATCCCCTGCTCTGCAAGGACTGTTATTATTCTGGGACTTGTAGGCACTTTTGTAGGTTATTGGGCTGCAGTATCAATCTATGTGCTGGAAATCTTTATAATTTTCATTACCGGCTGGATACTTGGTAGGGGTCTTCCCGGGGAGCGGACCGGTTTTATTATGGAAATGGGTCCTCTGAGGCATCCTGATGTTGTGTCCACTCTTAAAAAGACGTGGCTTAGGATACGTGAGTTCATCTACATCGCTTTCCCCCTTCTGATAGTGGGGAGTGCATTACTGGGTGGGCTGGATACTCTGGGTATTCTGGATATTTTTGAGAATGCCGTATCTCCTATATCTGTAGGGATTCTGGGCCTGCCTGCTTTTGCTGCCACAGCACTTGTATTCGGTATCCTGCGCAAAGAAATGGCGCTTGAGATTCTGGCGGTGCTTGCGGGTACTGCTAATTTTGCAATGGTATTGACGCCTCTGCAGATGTACGTGTTTGCTGTAATTACAACAATATATATTCCATGTGTTGCAACCATTGCAATACTTAAACATGAGCTGGGCACAAGGGATACTGTTATGATTTCCACATTTACGATACTCCTGGCATTCACAGTGGGTGCAGTAATCTACCAAATAGGAATGCTCTTGTAAAATAGGTAAAAATCGACAGGTTTTTAAAAACAATCAACGGTGTTAACTTTAATGACACGCATCACTGATTCCCGCAAAAGAAATGCAATATCTGTTTTACAAGATATTTTTGAAATGAACAATATGAGAGAACCTGTGGGAGAAGAGGTAGATTCATTGCTCGAAACCATGGGCACACATGCCAGTCTCGTAGAGGGCGATGTTTTATTAAAGGAAGATTTTAGTGATACAGTCACCGATTTGCCACTGAGGGCCAATGAAGGAAGGTAATTTTACCAGTCAGGTGCGAGATTGAGTAATTCTACTATATCCCGCAGGATGTCTGGATCAAACTCATCATCTATCCTGTAGTCACTTATTATATGGCCTTCCAGGCTGATTCCGTCCACGTAACCGTACCAGTAGATAACCATTCCACTGCCGTATAATTCTTCATAGCGGGAAAACTGCTTTTTGATATAGGTCTGATGATCGGTTTCGTTACCAAATACGGCTTTGCTTTCGATCCAGTTTACCTGCTGTCCCTGGATCTTAACAGGATCAGGAAGGAAAAAATCAGGTGTCTTTTCTGCACTTTGCTTTCTCAATTCTTCTTCGGTTAGATATTCGATATTTCTGTATTCAAGCCACCTGGCTACAATCATTTCCCCTAATATTCCTTTCCTGGCCTGAAAAGAGTGGGCTTCAGGTGAAAAATAGAGATCTGTTTCAAGGGCTTCCTTTATTTCAGCTGCCAGCCGGTTGTCTTCTATCTCATCCAGATGGTTGAATACGTATTTTTTGGACATCCCCATCTCTTTTAGCAGTGTTGTGGCTATAAGTGTAGGGGGGAATTTGTATTCCTCTGAAAGTTGAATTATACTGCTTCCGCCTTTCCATTTTTTGAGCAGTAAAGCACTTTTATTCTGGATTATATAATGTTTTTTCTTGACGTGATCGATAATCTTCTGGTGCAGGATGGAAGCGACTACGCCTACGGGCTGGCAGTAATCCAGGGCCAGTTTTTCGAAATCTGAAGCATCCGTGACGCTTCGGTGTATCTCATTGTATTCAGTTTTGTCCATCCTTGTTCCCCTTCAGGAGACATTTGTCGCACTGCCTGGTCACACAGTACCTTTTAGCATACTCTACTATCAGAGCGTGGTATTCCTTATATATTTCTACATCTTTTGAAATATTTTTTTCAAATATTTCCTGCAGCTGGTGATAATTGCCCTCAATTCCTATACACCGCATTATTCTGGTTGTATATGCATCAATTACAAAACAGGGTTTTCCGGCAGCATATAACAGGATGCTATCTGCGGTTTCAGGTCCGATA
The DNA here is from genome assembly GCF_002761295.1 of Methanohalophilus portucalensis. Classification (NCBI taxonomy): domain Archaea; kingdom Methanobacteriati; phylum Methanobacteriota; class Methanomicrobia; order Methanosarcinales; family Methanosarcinaceae; genus Methanohalophilus; species Methanohalophilus portucalensis. Next base: position 62,708 of record NZ_CP017881.1, read on the forward strand.
CCCTTTAATTCAAGTAAACGCCTGCGTAGTTTTTCTGCTGGAAGTGAGAAAAGTACTTCTTCACCGTGATGATAAAAAAAGTTTGATATTCCTTTTAATCTGATGGCTTTTTGTCTGTAAAATCCGGTACATCTGACATCCTCTTCAAGTTCCTGCAGATCCATCTCTGCCAGTTTGCCGGCCTCAAGCATATTTTTCTGTTTGAGGTTATCGATAGCTTTTTCCACATTAGTCCATTTTGTCTGCTGTGTAAGCATTGCTCCAACGATAACTTCAAAAGGGGTCTCAGCAGGCCACCACTGCTGTGAACCAAATTCCCTGATGAGTGTGTCATAGATAGATTGCAGCATCTCTGCGTGCATATTATCTGCTTTATCTGTCGGACCAGAACTCTTCTTCATAATCATCTGGAAGGTCAAGTTCCATTGCTTTGTCTATACTTTTCCTCTTTCTTTCTGTGGATGTCTCTCTGGTTTTTTCTTTTGTGGGAGCCTTATTGCTCTCTGGTTGTGGGATTTCCTCAGTGGGTTCTCTGGAATCTACCGGTGGTTCTGTCCTGTCCCTGAGTTTTTCCTTCACACGTTGAGCATATTCATCCACTACAGATTCGGAACTCTTTCTCATTTTTGTGGTCTGATTATACCCAACGGAACAGTTTTCATCACCGGTGCGCCAATCCACATGGTAGAGGTGACACTTTCTTTTCTTGCACACCTGTGTCCCATCAATGGGACAGATTTCCGGCAAAGACATACATTACACTCCTCATATAGGTGAATATTAGAGGCTTTTAAGGGTATCGGCTATCAGGGGGGCTACCGATATAATGCTCTGTGGTTTTTCAAGGGTATCAGTGGATATTATCTCCTTGACGCCAGCATTGTAAAGACGCACCACAGCATTGCGTGCAAGTACCGGGTGTATACAGGCAACATATATGTCTGCTGCACCCTGTTCTTTAAGCATAAGGATGGATTCTGCCATGGTACCACCGGTTGCGATCATGTCGTCCAGCAGTATCAGGTCCCTTCCGCTCACATCAATCTCTTTTTCAGCAATCGTTACACTTTCTCCGCTATGCCTTGTTTTTTCAAGTTGTTCGTAGGGAATGCCTATATCTGCAGATGCACTTTTTGCAAGTTCGAGGGCACCGGCATCCGGGGATATTATGAGTGGATCTGTCAGGTTCAGGGAACGTATATGATTCCCGATTAAGTGTGAAGCGTCAAGGTCAAAGGAATCGGCATTGAAATGCTCAAGTATGCTTCTCTCATGTATGTTTACCGTGAAAACCCTGTCAGTATTAATGGTTCTGGCAATTGCACGTGCACTGACCGGTTCTCCCCGGTTGAAGACTTTGTCCTGTCTGGCATATCCCATATAGGGTATTACAACGTTGATGGTTGGTGCTTCTTCACAAGCATCTATTAATTGTAGCAGGGCTACATAATCGCTATCTGTAGGTGTACTCTGTATTATAGTAACATCATCGATGCTGTCATCCTTGATGCGGGTATACAGTTCCCCGTCAGGGAATCTTTTATAGTCGCATATTGTGGGAGGCGTATTGAGTTGCTGTGCCACTTTAGAGGCAAGCAATTGGGAAGCTGGTCCGGCTATTATTTTCACATCATTCCCTCGCTTTTTTGATAATGGCTATGAATGTATTGGTTACTTATAAGAATTGGGTATCAGCTTTCTTTCTCTTTATGGATTACCTCAATATCAGTAATCCGGGTATGGGGATAGTTTCCGGTTTCATCCTTCTCAAGTGCTTTGACCATGTCCCATATTGCAAGGAGGGCACAGCTTACGCCTGTAATTGCTTCCATTTCCACGCCGGTCTGTCCCCTGGATTTGACGGATAGGTCAACAGTAATCCTGTCTTTGCATATCTCAAAATCCATGTCAATACCGGTTATTGGGATCTGGTGACACATAGGAATGAGCTCCGGAGTCTTTTTGACAGCCATTATGGCTGCAATGCGGGCGGTGGCCAGTACATTGCCCTTTTCGACATCTCCCTTTTGTATTTCTCCAATAGTTTCTTTACAAAGGAATATACTGCCCCGGGCAAGAGCAGTGCGTTTCACTTGACTTTTTTCGGAAACGTCGACCATATGGACATGGCCATCTTTGATGTGAGTGAATTCTCCCACGCATTCGCCTCATTTAATCTATTCTGAGATTCTGGCGCTGCTCATAATCCTCAAGTTTTTCCCCGAGAGCTTTGTGGAGTTTCCGGGCTTCACCAATACTTAATTTGATGATTTCTTCATCTTCTCCGTGGCTGATTATAACTCGAAGCCTGTTCCTTTCAATATCCACTACAATATTCCTGTCTTTTGTGTGCGTCATTTAATTCACCTTTCATTGTTTCATAATGTCTGTAATATGTTCGATCACATCTGTTGCCAGTAATCCATACCCCTTTTTTGCAAAAGCAACATCTCCTGCCTCTCCATTTACAAATGCCCCGCAGCAAGCTGCATTAAACGCATCCGTGCGACAGAACAGGGCGCCCACGATTCCTGCAAGCACATCTCCTGTGCCGCCAACGGACATACCTGCATTTCCGCTATAGTTTTGTCTTATGTATCTGCCATCAGAAATTATATCGGTTTTTCCCTTAAGGGCGGTTATAATTTTATTTTCCCGGGAAAAATCCTGTAACATTTTGGCTCTTGCAGGCAGTTCTTTTTCAACTTCCTTTTCTGTGAGCCTGGCTAATTCCCCGGAATGGGGTGTAAGTATCATTTCACAATTTTCTGGAGGGGGCAGTTGTAATTTATTGAGGGCATCTGCGTCCACAACAACTTTGTTGCATAGGGGAAGGATCTGGTTTACTGCCTGGCGTATTGCTTCTTCGTTACCCAGCCCCATCCCGATAACCACCACATCGTGTGCATGAATAAGGTCTTTTAGGATTTCAATATCGTTTGTATGCAGAATGTCAGAGGATAATTTCCTGACAATTAGGTTGGGGGAAAATGAGGCAATTGTATCCGACACATTTGCCGGGGAGGCAATGGTAACGATGTCTGCACCAGTGCGCAGGGCGGCCATTGCTGAAAGGGCTGGTGCTCCGTAGTATCGCCCTCCTCCAATGATAAGTACCCTGCCTGACTGTCCTTTATGTGAATCAATATGTCTTTTGAGCAGAGGTTCCAGGTCCCCTCTGTTTACAGTGTCTTCTGCGTCCCTGCAAATGCCGATATTGATGATTTCGACATCTCCTGTAAATTCGCCCTGGTTTTCGAGTCCGGTTTTCATTCTGTGAAATGTAAGGGTTGTATCTGCCATGACAGTATTCTCACCCTCCCCAGTAGCAGGATCGAGACCTGAGGGCGTGTCTACTGCAACCACATAGGAGTTACCGGTATTTATGGCATCTATCAATGTAGCTTCAGGTTCCCTGATATGTCCCCGGATTCCCGTGCCAAGCAGGCCATCTACAATGACATCCGCTTCTTTGAACCATTGGAAAACATCGGATTGTGTGGAATCCGTAATTTCAGTCAGGTCATTTATACCACAATGTTTCAATAAATTGAAATTTTCCAATGCGTCATTTGTTCTTATGCCGGTTGCTTTCCCCGCCAGGATTACCCTTACTCCAATATTACCATAATAACTTAGATGGCGGGCGGCAACAAATGCATCGCCGCCATTATTTCCCCTTCCTGCCACAATCAATACATTGTTGTGAACATCCAGGGATAACACCTTACGTGCAATCGCAGCTCCTGCATTTTCCATAAGCTGTATTCCTTTCAATCCCAGATGTGTGCAGTTTGTATCTATGGCTTTCATTCTGTCAGGTGTAATTGATTGCATTCTTTCCCCTGTTCTTTATTGTTCTTCTGAGTTAATGAAATTTCTGCTGTTTTACCTTTTATTCACCATTTTGAAACGAAAATGTCTTAATAGTTAGGGATATTTCATCTTCTAAAGGGAGGTATATTCTCATTCCCACCGCACCAAAAGAAAATGAACCCGAAAGGACACGTTTTAAGCCTACCTATCTGATACTCGGAAGTGGGAGTATTGGTTTTGCCACAGCAAAGTCATTGAGGGAATTAGGAAAAGACCTTATCATAGTAGATAAAGACCCACAAAAAGTTGAAACCCTGCGTGAGGAAGCCTATGAGGCGATAGTGGGTGATATTTCGGAGATTGAAACTCTACGTGGCCTTCAGACCAAAAAACTCTCCGGTGTATTGATTGTCAGTTCAGACAACGAGGCCAATAAACAGGCTCTCAGGAATGTGAAAAAACATTTCCGTCCTTCTTTATACTGTGTTGCAAGGGCATCAGATGTAATTAATCTGCAGGAAATGGAAGAAATTGGTGCGGATTTTGTGTTCATGCCATCCCGGATAGTATCAAAATCCCTTTCAAGATCTCTTGAACGTGCTGAATCTGTGCGAATTGGTAACCAGCTTTCCCAGTGGTTCAGCAAAAATACTGGCAAAAGCCTTGCTGTAGTGGTTCATGACAACCCTGACCCCGATGCTATAGCAGGTGCCCTGGCCCTTAAACTCATGGCCGAAAATTATGGTCTGCATCCCACGATTCTCTATAATGGTGAAATAGGCCATCAGGAGAACAAGGCATTTGTAAACCTGCTGGGTATCAATCTTGAGCATATGGAAGGTCGGGATATATCTGAATTCGATGAGATTGCTCTTGTCGATTGTGCGGTGCCAGGGTCAAACAATATGCTTCCAGAAGGAACACATATTGGTGTGGTAATAGATCACCATCCTGTGGGTGATGCTGAAATAGATGCTGATTTTATTGATGTTCGCCCCAATGTGGGGGCTTCGGCTACTATAATGACCAAGTACCTGCAGGAATTGAATATAGAAATCAGCAGTGAAATAGCCACAGCTCTACTGTATGGAATTCGTACCGATACGCTGGATTTTAAGCGCAACACCGATCCCAATGACCTTTCAGCAGCTTCTTTCCTTTATCCGATGGCCGACCATGAAGTTCTGGATCAGCTTGAAAGGCCGTCAATGTCCATCGAAACCCTCGATGTACTGGGTCAGGCTATCAAGAACCGGCAGGTTGTTGGTAGCTATCTATTATCCAATGTGGGAAACATCCGGGACAGGGATGCCCTTCCCCAGGCAGCCGATTACTTACTCAATCTTGAGGGTATATTTACCACAATAGTTTTTGGTGTAAGTGATGAAGTTATCTATGTCTCAGGACGCAGCAATGACATCCGTGTCAATCTGGGTGCCATACTGAAAAAGGCCTTTGGTGAGGGTTTTGCCGGTGGCCATTCCACATCTGCAGGTGCACAGATAGCTCTGGGTGTTTTCAGTGGCATAAAGGACCGTCAGACTTTATTGAAACTTGTGGATGAGGCAGTCGTTAAGAAATTCCTCAAGGCCGTCGGGGTAGAGGAAGTAGATGAATAAGATCTAAATGAAGGAAAAAGAATATCGTTCACTTATTTTAAAGGATTTGGAAAAGCAGGTAATGGACTCTATTTCCATATCTCTTCATGATCTTGCCGTGGAAATAGTCCATACCGGTTTCAGATGCAGTGGATGTGGCAGATGCTGCAAGTTTTCCACAGGAGACAATAGTGTACTCCTAACCTATTTTGATATTGATAATTTGAAAAAAAGCGGCAATATAAATGCTATTGAACCGACGGTAGCAGAAGAGGATATGTTTCTGGCAGATACTGAAGGTAATGTGCATACATTCGGCTGGAGGCTTAAAAGGAAAACAAACGGAGAGTGTGTCTTCCTGGGGGAGGGCGGATGTACCATATATCCATTCAGGCCCCTTCTCTGCAGAACCTATCCTTTCTATATCGCAGAAGGCAAGCTGGAAATTTCTGAATGCAAGGGCGAGGGCGGGATTTTACCGCTTTATCATGCACGCAGGCTTGCAAATGAAGTGTTACAACGTTATATTATTGAACTTCGGGATACCATTATGACATACAGGCATTTTAAAGAGGGTCCATTATTTCTGGCTTCCCAACCTGCTTCTGATTATAAGTTGATTTTACATGATAGCAGGGGCAAATTGATACTCGATGACAAATGATTCTATCGATTGGTTTATTTATTATATCACACATTATTTTTGCTGATTATCATGTCTGCCAATGACTCTCATCCAATGACCATTTCAGAAAAGATATTTTCCCGCGCCTCGGGCAAGGAAGTCAAAGCCGGGGACTTTGTCCTTGCAAATATTGACCTTGCAATGACCCATGACATCACCGGTCCACTGGCTGTTGATGGTTTCTATGAAATCATGGAAGGCAAGGAAGAGAAAAAAGTGTGGGACCCCAGCAAGATTGTAATCCTGTTTGATCATCAGGTCCCGGCTGATTCTCTCCATGCAGCAAAGAATCACATTATGCTGCGTGAGTTTGCACAGGAACAGAATATTCTCAATTATGATGTTTATGAAGGGGTATGTCATCAGGTGGTGCCAGAAAAGGGACATGTGAAACCAGGTGACCTTGTAGTAGGTTCCGATTCACATACATGTGCCTATGGTTCACTGGGGGCTTTTTCCACCGGCGTGGGCTCTACGGATATGGCAGCGGTACTTGCTTCTGGCAAACTCTGGTTCCGTGTTCCCCAGACCATTCGCTTTGAAGTTGAAGGAAAACTGCCCGAGAGGGTTTATTCCAAGGATCTCATCCTTCACCTGATAGGGGATGTGGGTGTTGAAGGTGCAAGATACATGGCTGCAGAATATGCAGGCTCGACAGTACGTTCCCTTTCTATCTCTGAAAGGATGACCATGTCCAATATGGCCATAGAAATGGGAGGAAAGGCAGGCATCATTGAACCGGATGAGGTTACCGAAAAATACCTGCAGGAAAGGATTCCCGGATATAAACTTGATCCCTACTGGGCTTCCGATGACGGTGCAGACTATCTGGATGTCCGTCACTACGATGTATCGAACCTGGAACCACAGCTTGCGTGTCCTCATAATGTTGACAATGTAAAACCTGTTTCAGAAGTAGAAGGAACAAAAGTGGATCAGGTATTTGTGGGCTCCTGTACCAACGGCAGGTTCGAAGACCTTGAAATTGTTGCCAATATGATGGGTGATGAACCCGTTGCAGATGGCGTCAGGCTGCTGATTATACCTGCTTCAAGGACTGAATACATGAAAGCCCTCAGGGCCGGATATATAGAACAGTTCATGGAAGCCGGTGCAATTGTGGAATCTGCATGTTGTGGACCGTGTATGGGTGGCTCGTTCGGCCTTCTGGGTGACGGTGAAGTTGGCCTGGCAACCTCTAACAGGAACTTCCGTGGCAGGGAAGGAAGTGCTGAATCCTTTGTTTATCTGGGCTCTCCTGCGACAGCTGCAGCTGCTGCACTGACAGGTGAAATTACAGATCCAAGAAAAATATAAGTAAGCAGTAGACGGGAGACCACAAAAAATATATTTATCAATGTTAATTGGATGACAAGACGTTGGCTGAAAAGCTTAAAGGTATCCCGTCATATTGGTTTTTCTTCCAACGTCATCCTATTTATTTTTGGACAAGATATTTTATTACGTCTACCGGGCTCAGTATCCCGATTGGCCTGTATGACGCACCGACTTGATCCTCTGACATTACTATCAGACGATGTATGTGCTTTTCAGCCATCTGTTTTGCCGCATCCTTTAGTTTCATACCAGGACTTACGGTTTCAACAGATGATGCCATCAAATCTTCTATTGAGGCAATTTCCCAGTTTTTGTCTCCGAGCCTGGAGAGAATATCCATTTCGGAAACAAATCCAAAGGTTTCACCATTTTCGTCAACTGCTACAACAGCAGAAACATCACGATTTGCCATTGTTTCTGCTACCTCTGCTGCGGTTGCATCCATTGGCACTGTAACCACTCCTCTGCTCATTGCATCTTTTACCTGCATATTTTCCCCTATCATTTTATGACTCCTTGGAAAGGTATCATTTACCTCTTCCTCATTTAATTTATTTTTTGCAGGCATATATAGGCATTGGCCATTGAAGAAGGGAAAATCATATAATATCATATATCCTTTGGAAAACCTGTATTCCTTTCTTCAGGGAGTGATTACCAATGAGTTCAATTTCAATTTTAGAAGATGTATATGATGTTATAGAAGATCGCAAAGAAAACGCAGTTGAGGGTTCTTATGTATGCTCTCTTTTGAAGCACAATAAAGGGATGGATAAGATTCTGGAAAAGATAGGTGAAGAATCCACAGAAGTAATCCTTGCCGCAAAAAATGGACAGAAAGACAGGATTATTGAGGAATCCTGCGATTTGTTTTTCCACATGCTGGTTATGCTTTCAGCCAACAATATTACCCTGGATGAGATATCTGCTGAGATGAAAGGCAGACGTCATTGATATTTTAGTAAACAGCAAGTTCGTGCAGTACATCGGTTTTTGATAACAGTCCTGCCGGCTCGTCGTTGAGTGTCACCACAAGTCTTCCGATATCGTGCTTGTTGAACATCTGGACTGCATCACTGAGGGAAGAATTCCCGTTAATGGTGATAAGGTCCTTTGTCATAATATCTTTAACTTTGAGGGTCATTTTTCCGCTCGCAAGAGCTTCTCCTATATCTGTGAATGTCACAATCCCGGTCATCTTGCCGTTATCTTCCACGGGGGCACCGTGTATATTGTTGCTTACCAGTATTCTGGCAGCTTCCTGAATTGTTGAATTGACACTCACATAAATTGGCTGGTGAGTTATGTAATGTTTGACGGATTTTTTGGGTAGCGAAACCATTTCGTTTATTGAGAATAGAAGGGAATTTTCGGTATCATCCCTGCCTACGATTTCCCCACGAACTGTCAGCCTGTTTACAGGTGTCGGCCCTACCTGCACCTGGTCTCCTTCGAGGAAACTGCGGACATTGCCTATTACTTTAATCCTGCCATTGCAAAGGTCGGGATGCCTGACTGTTGTGAATATAATCTCAGCAGCTGTAGCTCCCTGTACAAGTTCCCCGTTACGATAGATGGGCACAATTGCCTCGTGTTCCATGGATGTGACGCAAAGGGCTTCATAGGCGGTACCCGTTGCACGGTATCCTCCCTTTGGACCGGGGACTCCTTCTACAAGTCCCAGCATTTTCAGGGACTGCATCTGGTTTCGGACTGTCCCTGGATTGCGGTCGATCAGATCGGCGATCTCTTCCCCTTTAACGGCCGAATCTTTCTGGCGCTGTAAATTTATCAATGCAATTAGTATTTCTTTCTGAATTGGAGTAAGTTCCATGATGACCACCGTTTTATAACAAGAAATAATCAAAAGCTGTATTTATAAATAGTGTTTTTGCAGAATAAAGACTATATATCTTACTTGTGTTTGTCGCAATCGGAAGGTAATCGTATCATGATATTTGAGAAGATTAGTACAGTACCTACAGAAGATGAACTTGTGGACAAGGCTTTCAGGCGGGCCAGTCGTGCAAATGCAGGTAAGGAGAGAGGAGGTAGGGAAGCTGCTCTGAAAGCAGATGAATCAATGGTACTTACTGCAGGTAACATCCTGACAGATAATCTCTCCAACATTGTGAGGAGGTTCCCCAGCTTTGAAACCATACCACCTTTTTATTATGAAATAGCCCAGATTCTTGTAGATGTCGACAGAATGAGGCAATCTTTATCCCGGCTTGACTGGGCATCTTATAAGATCCATGATCTCTCCAGGGAATATGTCCAGAAAATGAGGGGTGCCCCTTCATCACCACAGGTGCGAAGAGAAGCTTTTGGCCGGATGGCTTCCGTTATTTCATCCATCAAGAAAGATCTTTTGTATCTGAATGAAGCCCGCAACAAGCTTCGCAAGCTTCCGGATGTGAGGGAAGAACCCACAATAGTTGTGGCGGGTTATCCCAATGTGGGTAAGTCGAGTTTTGTGGCTGCTGTCACCGATGCAAGACCAGAGGTTGCTTCATATCCCTTTACAACCAAGGGTGTTACGATCGGTCACTTTATGCGAGGATATAACCGTTATCAGGTGATCGATACTCCTGGTCTGCTCGATCGCCCTATGTCGGATCGCAACGAAGTGGAGATGCAGGCTATCACTGCTCTGAAATATCTTGATGCAGTGGTAATTTTCATCCTTGATCCCAGCGAAACCTGTGGCTATGAAATGTCCCAACAGGTAAAATTGCTTGATGATGTACGGGATAATTTTGGATTGCCTGTGCTGGTCGCTGCAAACAAACTGGACCTTTGTGAAAACAACACGTTTAAAGTGGATATTGAAATGTCCACTCTCTCCGGTGAAGGAATAGATGAGGCGCTTTCGTTGTTACTCGAGCGCCTGGAAGAATAATTTAAAGTATTTCTTCCATAATTTTCATTGCTTTTTTTATGTTTTGCATGGAGGTGGCGTATGATATGCGCATATGTCCTGCTCCACCTTCACCAAATGCTTCACCCGGCACGACCACTACTCCATTTGCGATAAGTTGCTGGGCATATTCAGGTTCGACCTCGGGGAATGCATAAAATGCACCTGCGGGCTTGTGGCATTTGATACCCATCCCATTGAGCCCTTCTATGAGCACATCCCTGCGTTTTTTAAATTCTTCGCGCATATGCACAACCGGGTCAAGTGGTCCCTGAATGGCAGCAAGGGCAGCCCTCTGGGAAATGGAACATGCACACGCCTGTACATATTGATGAACTTTTAACATTTGCTGGATATATTCTGAAGAAGCAGTTACGTACCCCAGTCTCCAGCCGGTCATCGAATAGGTCTTTGATGTTGCATTCACGGTAATTACATTGTCAGAATATTGGGCGGGGCTGACATGTTCTCCTTCATAGATAAAATGCTCATAGACCTCATCAGAAATCAGTGTAAGGTCATAGTCATCTGCAATCTCGGCAAATCCTTTCATATCCTTTTTAGTCTGGACGGCCCCTGTGGGATTGGAAGGAGAATTCACGATAAAAGCTTTGGTTTTTGACGTGATCTTTTCCATCACGTCTTCAGGTTGCATTCTCAGGTCATCGGATAGAGGCACACCGATTCCTTTTCCTCCCATGATTCCTGCAAGAGATGAGTATGATACGAAACCCGGATTTGCAAGAAGAACCTCATCACCCGGGTTTACCAGTGATGCAAGTGCAATTTCCAGGGCCTCTGAGGCACCGGATGTTACTATTATGTCATCCGGTGTAGTGGCAATTGCATTTTCTTCCTGGAATTTTTTGCACAGTGCTTCCCTGAGTTCTATGATGCCGGGCCCCAGGGTATACCCTGTAAATCCTTCATTTATGGCATCTATAGCACCCTTTTTTACATGTTCGGGTGTGTCAAAATCCGGCTGGCCCAATCCAAGATTGATGGCATCTGACCCGGCCGCTTCGAATATCTTACGGATGCCGGATATATCAATGTCCTGTACTCTCTGTGAGAATTTCCCGGCAAACATGTTTCACTCCAGTTTGGCGTGGCGCGATTTAAGATCCGCTTCTGATGCACCTGTGATAAAGATCAATTCTGCAACAAGGGCATCAAGGAAGACAAGGGAAGAAATTTCAAAGGAAGTTCCCAGGGGTGTGAGGTGGGAATATTCTCCTCTCATGTGTCTTTCAAGATAGCCGCCCGCGTCTTCCTTGCTGCGTCCATGTATTTCCAGGGTTGCATCTGATATATGGCCAAGTGTGGAATCCTTGTTTGAGGTTACTGTTATCAGGGTTGCTCCGATATCCTTTGCAATTCTTCCCAGGTCTGATACTGAGCGTGTTTCTCCTGATCCGGAAATGGCAATAACTACATCGTTTTTGTGTACTGCAGGGGTTGTAGATTCTCCTACAACATAACTTGTAAATCCCAGGTGCATAAGGCGCATAGCAAAAGCTTTTCCAACAAGACCGGATCTCCCTGCTCCCATTATAAAAATGGAATCTGCACCCATTATGTACTCAATGGTTTTCTTGATACTCTTCCTGTCGAGCCTCTGTGCTATGTTCTTTATTTGATCGGCCATTAATTCCATGGATAATGTGAGGTGTTCACATTCATTACAGGTATTCATTCTCTTTATTTCTCCTGTTTTTCTTTATTGTTATCCTTGTAATTTATGTTTTTTACTTTCCAGTCATCAATTTCTTCGAGATGTTCAGTTAATCGGGTGATGTCTGAATCATCCCCGTTCCAGTATATATCTATTTTTACATCTCTCTGCTGCAATTTTCTGACTATGTGTTCTGCAAAAAAGAAAAGGGCCTTTTTGTTATAGAAGGGTATGTGGAATGTAGCCCTGTAACCACCTTCACATTTAGCATAGGATACCAATACATATCCATGGCTTTCATATTCTGTTATTTTCTCAAAAGGACAAACAATCTCCACTTCATGGACAGCGGATTTATCAATCCGGGAAATCGAAATAAGGATTCTCCCAACCACGACTTCAGGAGTCTGCCTGCCAAACCACACCGATATTTTTCCATAGGTACAAATGACATTGACGTCGTCTCTTCCCATTTCATAAGACGAAAGGGACTGGTTGCTGGTATTTTCCTTAATGTCTCTTTCTATGGATTCCATAGGTTAAACAACACTTATTTGTTTGAGGATACCAATGCTGTAATCATATCCCTGTCTTTCTTGAGGGTCTTGAGCTGATCGGCCGGACCAATAAGGGTCAGTCTGCCTTTTGGGCCTTTGTTGAAAAGTTTTCCCAGAAAAGACTTGGTTTCGTGGGCTGGATATGTCTCCATTTCTATACCTGAGAATTCATCAGGTGCTATTTGTGTCATTGTCATCTCGATAAGGTTGGCTTCTTCCTCAGGACTGAGTCCTCTTTCCAGTACAAGGATTTTGCCGTTTTTGACTTCATCAATGATGAAACGAACCTTTTCCACAGGGCTCATCCTTGCAAGACGATCCTCTGAAAGTAAATCCATTTGAATACCCTGCATTTCAAATCACCCAAATCTCTTTGCAATTTCCTCATAAAGAGTATCAATGTTCTTTCCTTCAAGGGCAGATATGGCAACGAGTGGATGCTGGGGGAATGCTTCCCTTATTGTTGAAGGTGATGAATCTTCACGATCGATCTTGTTGGCAGCGATTAAGAGCGGAAGGCCACGAGCTTCCATATTTCCGATGACTGTGACATTTACCTGGGTAAACGGGTCTTCGGTTGCATCCATTACAAGGATTATACCGTCAAGGTTTTCCAGCCATTTGACCGCTTCAATAACCCCTTCAGTGGCTTCCTTTGCTCTGCGTTTAGATTCTGCTTCACTCATCCCCTGCTCCATGAATTCATGGAAATCTATCTTTGTGGCAAGACCGGGAGTATCTATGATATCAAGTGATAATGAATTACCATTGCCTTTGATTGTTACTCCTTCTCTTCTCCTGGCACGGCGTGTCTCATGCGCAACATTGGATACTGAACCCATGGCATCTCCTGTCCAGTCACGTAGTATGCGATTTGCAAGGGTGGTCTTTCCTGCATTTGGGGGTCCATAAATGCCAATCCTTGCACTTTTTTTATTGAGCAGTTTCTTCAGGAGACCTGTGAAGTTTCTTTTTAATGATCTTATTACTCCCATCTATTTCCTCCATTTATGATGTGGGAATTGTCCTCTTGATTTCTGATATTATCATTATATAAATAAGCGTCTGTTTTTCAATTCAGGCACTTTCCTCTGTAGTAGCGATGGCCATATTTATAGCAGTCTCAGCGATATTAGTGCCGTATTCTGCTGTCCTCTCTATACTATCGGCCACAGTTCCCAGTCCGACTACAGTCCCTACATCTTTTAGCTTCATAAAGGATGCATTGAGTTTGTCAACATCGGTTTTTATGTGCTGTATGTTCTCAATGGTTTTATTCGCCAGTTTCACATCACAACCATAGAGGGCATCAATTGCCTTTTCAACAGTGTTGCGTGCCTCCTCGCTCGCCTTTTCGATAGGCTCCATTATTTCTTCGGGAACAGGTCCTTGCAGTTTTCTGGTAACTCCTGCGATTCTGTGGGCATGGTCTGCAATCCTTTCCAGGGAACTTGCAACAAGTCGGAAATCATGATATTCATCAATAGATGTCTCTGTAGTATCGGCAAGCCGTGTTCCTCTGAACAGAGAGCGGAACTGTTTTGAGATAAGTAAAAACAATCTGTCCACTTCATCATCCCTGAGCATCACATCAAGTGCAAGGTCTTTTTCACCGGTCTTGAGAGACTGTATGGCGTCCTTGTGCATTGAAGTGGAAATCAGGTACATTCTGCGGATACTTTTTTTAATGGAAACTTCTTCAGGGTTGAGTAGATCCTGTATGAGGACACCTTTGGATGTTTCCTCGATGATTTCAGGGCCGATTAATTTGTGGCAGACCTCTCGTATTATTTTTTTCTGTTCGGCAAGTATTCTTGGGGATACAAGTTCGATAAGGTCATAACCGGCAACATAGGCGGCAATTATGTTACGTATCAGCCCTTCTCCCTTGTAATTGGTGATTTCCATCTTACGTTTTTTGGGTTTTGTTGTGGTGTCCAGAGTGGCTATATTAAGGGATCCATCGGGCTGGTTTCTGACGGATACTCTGGAGCCTGCTTCAACTCCCATTCTCTGTGCCCAGGGTTTTGGGAGGGAAATAATGTATGTAGAACCTCCGGTTTGCTGTACTTTTCTTGTTTCTATATCCATCCCTCGATTAATTCGTCATCACTATATATGCGTATATAGATGGATTCCTTGTATATATGTCCATCGTATATAATTTTCATTAAATAGCTTCTCTGTACCCGTATTTTCCAATAAGGGGTACAAAAATAACGCCGCCGAGGTTTTCCTCACTGAAGGTTCCATCACCAATTTTGTGGACAAGAATCAGGTTTTGCATGTATTTGCCAACCGGTATCACCATAATTCCGCCCGCTGAAAGTTGCTCTTTGAGAGGTTGAGGGATAGATGGAGCTGCGGAGGTTACGCACATACGTTCATATGGAGCCTGTGGGGGATAACCGAGGGTGCCGTCGGATTCGATGACAGTAACATTGGTGTAACCCGCCCTTTTAAGGTTACTTTCGGCAAATTGTTTTAAAAAAGGGATTCTTTCAATGCTGTATATGTGTCCTTCTTTGCCTACCATTTCGGCCATAACAGCAGCATTATAACCGGAACCGGTTCCGATCTCAAGAATCTTCATGCCCTCTTCTATTTTCAGGACATCACACATTATGGCTACCATATGAGGTGCTGAAATCGTTTGCCTGTTCCCTATAGGTAAGGGAGAATCAATATATGCAGAGTCTTTAAGATTTTTGGTAACAAAAAGGTGCCTGGGAACTTTACCCATAGCTTCAAGCACCTGTTTTCCGATTCCTTCTTCTTTGATCTGGTTTACCAGTTCCTTACGTTTCTCTTCATACTCCAAGCGGTCCTGCCCCCTCCCCAGCCTTTCTTATAGGCCACCCTGCCGAAGATTCTTTTTATATATTTGGCCTCTACTTTGTCTCCCCTTTTAAACCTGAATTTTCCTCCACGTATCTTTATTCTTGTGATCCTGAAGCGCTCTCCCCCAGCTTCGTATTCCAGGCCGACTTCATAAATTTCTTCTCCGGATACTCTTTTTGTATGGGGATTGGTATTTCCTATGGATTGTACTGATATTTTGACATCGACTTCATCAATAGCACGTGCCCAGATGGTTTCAACATCTGCAATCTTTGCGTA
The DNA here is from genome assembly GCF_002761295.1 of Methanohalophilus portucalensis. Classification (NCBI taxonomy): domain Archaea; kingdom Methanobacteriati; phylum Methanobacteriota; class Methanomicrobia; order Methanosarcinales; family Methanosarcinaceae; genus Methanohalophilus; species Methanohalophilus portucalensis. Next base: position 78,417 of record NZ_CP017881.1, read on the forward strand.
TTCTTCACGTTTTGTAGATGTTTCGATGGAGGTGATCTGTATGGGGTATACATCTTCACCGTTCTGGTCCTCCACAACCAATTCTTCGTTTGTTGTGATGACCTGTGTCTCTTCAAAAAGTGCATTTGTCTTGAATGATTCATCCCCTCGACTGATTACTAATCTTACGGCGATGGTCTTCTCTGTCTCGATCTCTGTGGGATGTACATCACCGCAAACCTGACACCGGACAAGCATGTTCTGTCCATCCTTCAGTATGTCGTGCCACACGAATTCCTGTGGTGAGCATGCAGGGCATGTGGTCTCGATCTCTTCACTCATAATCGCCAGTTAGGTTTGAGGATATATATCTAATTGATGCTTATTGGATATTGCCGGCTGCATGTGCGGCTATGAATTCCCTCAGTAGTTTTGTACCGAGCAGTGCTGTCTGTCCACTGTCATAGTCCGGAGCAATTTCCATAATATCAAAACCAACTGTGTGTGGGGCAAAAGCATGTATAAGGTCCCTTACCTGCCAGGGATCAAGACCAAAGGGCTCAGGAGTACCTGTTGCAGGGGCATAAGCAGGGTCCAGACAGTCCATATCCAGAGATAGGTAGAATTGTGAGGTCCCTATTTCTTTCATAACCTTTGTAGCAATTTTTTTGGCAGAGTAATCTTTCACTTTTTCCGGTGTGTAATAGGATATGTGATTATCTTGTGCAAAATCCCATTCCTCCCGGGGTCCGCTCCTTGTTCCAATGGATACATACCTGTCGGTGGCCTCTTCTAAGATATGCCGGCTGACGCACGCATGGTTATTTTTCACTCCGCCAAACTCTTCCCGCAGGTCAAAATGAGCATCCAGTGCGATCACTCCAATGTCGTCATCGTCTTTTGCACATGCTTTAACGGTGGAAAGAGTAAGGGAGTGTTCCCCTCCTATCATAATGGGAATCTTTTCATTTTTTACTATGTCCCTGGTATCATAGTAAAGGTCCCTGAGGGTTTCATCAACAGAAGAATAAACTTCAAGGTTGCCTGCATCATGGATCGGAATAGATGCAAGGTCTATGCCAAAAAAAGGATTGTAACTTTCAAAATTTTCAGACGCCTGTCTCATAGCATCCGGAGCCCTGCGACTTCCTGGCCTGTAAGAGGAAGTCCCGTCAAAAGGGACTCCGAATATAACATATTTTGCAGCCCCGTAATCCCACAGGGCGTCCATCATAAGGGGCTGGTAGAACATTTCATTATTTAACGTAGGTCTATCTTCATTTTACCCATGGCGGTTATGTATGAAATGTCTCCTCCTTCGTTCACCCTGTCCTTGTATTCATCAGGGATCTTCATTTCGAAGGTAGAGTAGTCTTCCATGTCCATGAGCTGGGCGATGTCTCCTGAGACGGAAAGTACCTGTGCACTTTTCCTTTCGACAATAGGCACAAAGGTCTTTGAGGAAACGGAGCTTACGATTGAGCGTTTTTGTCCATCGAAGATACCAACTGCGTCAATCCTTGCTTTAGCAGAACCGTGTTTTCCGGGTTTGGATTTTGACAGGCCCTTGATAATGCATGGTTCGTCATCGATAATTACGTATTTACCTTCCTTGAGTTCCTTTACTTCAACCTGTTGTTTCATGTGATTATACTCCTTTGATAAATTATGAACATTTGATAGTCAGGGGTATAATTTTCGGTTCCCTTATATCAACTTAACGAACTGATTCATCGTAATAAATGGCTTTTTTCCATTTCCAGTAATTTTTTCTTTAATTCTGTGCCACCTGCATAGCCACCTATACTATTTTTAGCAACTACCCTGTGGCAGGGTATTACCAGGGGGTAGGGATTTTTGTTAAGCGCCCGGCCGACTGCCCGACTTGCTTTGATTTTTCCAATATCTTTTGCCAGTTGGCCGTAGGTGCGTGTTTGTCCGTAGGGAATCTTTCGGGTGGCTTCCAGGACTTCCCGCTGGAACTTTGTAAGATGTGTAAGGTCCGGGTCATATTTCAGGAAATCCACATACTCTCCTGAGAGATATTTCATAATGTCGCAACACAGCTGTTGCATATTTATTTTTTGCCTTCAAAAACCTCCTTCTCGATTTGTTTGCGTTGCTTGCGCATCTTCCTCCAGCCAATCCCGTGGTATCCGATTATGGTTACGATTAATATGATCGCACCTATCAGGTAGGGGAAAGTGGATTTCAAGAGGAGGGGATTGATGTTGTCACGTTGTTCGTAGCTGGGATACATGATATCTCCCCTGTCTGTGCTATGTCCCAGTCCCAGGGCATGTCCTATTTCGTGTTTGGACACCTCCTGCATATTTGCATCACCATATTGTACCCAGGAAAAACCCTGGTAATTTCCTGCTTCAAGCACTATTTCAGCATGCAGGTATTTGTTCCCGACAATGGTGGGTCTACAGTATCCAGCTACTCCTTCACCGGCTCCTTCGACCTTTTCAAGATTTTCCACCCAGCGAACATTTATGTCCGCGTCAGGATCATCGATGATTTTGAAAACCGGCTGGTAACTGAGGGCCCCGTTTCCACCTTTTTCCCAGTATTTCAGGGCAATTTCTACCTGTTCTCTGTAGGTGGGGCTGTAGTGTTCAGGCGTATCCTTATCATCTATATATACTGTTATGGGGCTGTGGTCCCAGGGTCTGTCTGATATTTTTTCAATATCTGCAAGGGACGTGCTGGTGAAAAATATCATGACGGCAAGTAGTACGAAAAGGATTTTTCTAGCCGGTTTTTTCATACCAATCAATAATCCTCCATCAAAAATAAAGATTGCCCGGAATGCAATTATATTTTAATAGTAGTAGAATTATTTTCTTCCTATGTTTAAAAAGTCATTAATCATGGGTGTTGCTCTTCTCATACTTATTTCGTGTGGATGTCTTTCTTCGGATGAAAACCAGATCGTGAATTCGACCACAACGGTTGCCAGCGTGATAGATGGGGATACTTTCGTGACGGATTCCGGGGAGAAAGTGAGACTAATCGGGATAGATACTCCGGAGGTAGATGAACCCTATTATAACGAGGCAAAAGATTATTTGTCCACCCGGATCGAAGGTAAGCAGGTTTTGCTGGAAGGGGACAGCAGTAACCGGGATACTTATGGCCGTCTCTTGAGATATGTCTGGCTAGACGGTGAACTGGTAAACAGGGAGCTTGTGGAAGAAGGACTGGCTCTGTCCAAAGTATATGAGCCCGACACGAAGTATCAGCATATTTTTGCTGAAGCCCAGCAACATGCAAGAGCTGAGAAATCAGAAATCTGGTCCTATTCGAAAAATAACAATACTGCAGTTATTTCTTATCTGGAAGCAGGTAACCATATAGGTGAGGTGAAAACGGTTGAAGGTAGGGTGGTATCAACAGCTAAAATTGAGGAGGATGGCATAATCTATCTGAATTTCCATGATCCTTACAAAGGTTACTTCACTGTAATTATATGGCAGGATAGCTGGTCAAACTTTCCTCAATCTCCTGATACTTACTATGAGGGTAAGGATGTGCTAGTGACAGGTAAGATCAAGGATTACAAGGGCACACCTGAGATTGAGATAAGCGGAGTTTCACAGATTGAAATTGTGAGATGAAATTAAGGGGGCCTTTGTCAGCTCCCTTTTTGCACAATTGGTTCACTATTGTTAATGTAGCATCGTCACTATTTTACTTGATATTTTTTTAAAAACCGAAATAGCAATAGCGATTATCGCATATAACAGCAAAATGGCGAAAATACTGCCTATTATGTAGCCAGGAAGCATTAAGTATGAGTTATAATCTCCCGGAGTTGGATGGAAGTAGATAACTAAATAATATAATATTGTATTTATTGCCAGTATAACCAGTGCTACAGTTGACAATTTGTTAATAGATGGCTTTCGTAACATTGTAAATAAAAAATATGACTATTATTACTTATTAAATTTGTGGGTATGACTTTATCAAATGAACTAGTACTATCATTTAGATTAATCCAGTCTCTTTACTCCTATAAGTCACACAACTATTAGGCAATCGGACGAAAAATATTAATCGGCTTCTCTCGCTTTATCAAGTATGGAAAACAAACTGGCAGTGGTCTTTGACAGTGCGGGAACATTGTTGCATATGTATCGTGTTGCCAGGGATATGTCCAATGGGATGATGCTGGAAGATATAGAAAGCACGATGCTGGTGGCAGGTCGCAAAGGCAGGGCACTTGTAGTGCTCCATGCTGATATGGAGATGATACTGGAGTCACAACCCCGCCGGTTACTTTCGGATTTCATGGAAAAAGAACACGTAGAGCTGGATGTGAGTTGTTCCAATGGTGAGGTATCTCCCTCTGAAATCTCAAAAATCGTCCAGCAAAGCGATGTGGTGCTCGGAGATGTCCAGGAGGTATTTTGCAGGGTAAAGACTCGCTGTCCCAATATCTTTTACCTGGCGTGTGGGTTTATAGTAGATGTTGTTGAGCAATCAGTAACCTATGTGGTTAGTACAGGGGGCCGCCTTTATCCTGAAAGCAAGGATACTTTGCAAGCTCTTCATCAGAGGGGAGCGGGTCTTTATATTGCCTCAGGAGATAGCATGAAAAACCTTAGCAGGCTTTCCCGTTGCATAGGTGTTCCTATTGATGGGGTTTTTGATATTGCCTCAACATTTGACAAGGAAAGAATAGTTAAGGATCTCAAAAAACAATACGATAAAGTAATTATGGTGGGGGACGGAATGAACGATATGCTGGCATTAAGGTCCGCTGATATAGGAATTCTTACAGTTCAACAGGGTGATTCCCGTCCTTCAAGATTGCAGGAATCTGCTGATGTTGTGGTTGGCAATATTTCCGAGGTTGTCAGGTTTGCAGATGAGGCTATTTCATCTTAACACTATCAGAAGCCGGTTTTAAAAAGTTAACAGCGATATAATTATGCGTTACGTTTATGTAGTGTTCAATGTAATCCAGTTATAAAATACCAGATTTAAATTTTTGGTTATGTTGGGCCTGCTCACAGGTTTATGGTTTTGTGCATACCGTGCAAAAAGTTAAGTACATTTACTGTATAATCTCAAAACAGGTCTGATAATATCCATGTTGGAGGTACTAAAATGTCATTATTCATCGAGATCAAAGACCTTACCATCTCTTATAATGGTGCAGCGGTCTTAAAGAATATCAATCTCAACATAAATGAAGGTGAAGTTGTCGGAATCCTGGGAAAAAGCGGTTCCGGTAAAACTGTATTGATGCATGCGCTTCGCGGTGCCGAGGAATTAGATGAAATCACAGGTTCAATAATCTATCACGTTGCGCGTTGTGAAAAATGTGGTTATATAGAACCGCCCAGTATGGTGGGGAAGGCCTGTTCACATTGCGAAAACAGTAATTTTGAAGCGTTTGAAGCTGATTTTGCAAAACTTGGCATTCATAATAACGAACGCAGGGCGGTATCCCGAAGGGTAGCAATTATGCTCCAGAGGACTTTTGCCCTTTATGGAGATGACAGGGTAATTGCCAATGTAGTAAATTCCCTGACAGAGATTGGTTACAGTGGTCCCGATGCGATGGAACGTGCCGTTGAACTGCTGGAGGAGGTCCGTCTCTCCCACAGGATGATGCACGTGGCCCGTGATTTAAGTGGTGGTGAGAAACAGAGGGTGGTTCTTGCACGCCAGCTTGTGAGAAATCCCATGTTGCTGCTTGCCGACGAACCGACAGGAACCCTGGACCCCAGGACAGCAAAAGTGGTACATGATGTTGTCGAGGATACAGTTTCCTCCCACAACATGACAATGATAATCACTTCTCACTGGTCGGATGTCATTGAAGATCTGGCTGATAGGGCAATTATTCTCGAGGAAGGGGAAATTGTATGTGAAGGTGATGCCTGTGATGTTTCCCGCGACTTTATGAAAATGGTTACTGACATTGGTGAATGGGAAAAAGCCAATGTAGGCGAGGATATCATCAGAGTTGAGGACCTCGTTAAAAAATACATTTCTGTTTCAAGAGGAGTAGTTTATGCCGTAGGCGGTGTGAGCTTTAATGTGAAGGAAGGTGAGATATTCGGGCTTGCAGGTACCAGTGGTGCAGGGAAGACAACTACTTCTGAAATGCTTATGGGCAATGTACAACCAACAAGCGGGGCAGTGCATGTTCGCGTTGGTGATGAGTGGGTGAATATGAGGGAACCCGGAGCTGACAACAGGGGCCGTGCGGTTCGCTACATGGGTATCCTGCATCAGGAATATGGTTTGTACACACACAGGACAATCATCGATAATCTGACCGAATCAATCGGGATTGATCTTCCCTACGAACTTGCTACCAGGAAGGCTATCAATACTCTTGTGACAACCGGTTTTACTGAAAAGAAAGCCAAATCCATCCTTCCTAAAATGGCTGATGAGATAAGTGAAGGAGAGAGGCACAGGGTTGCTCTGGCCCAGATTTTAATGAAAGAACCAAATATCATTTTAATGGATGAACCAACCGGCACAATGGATCCGATCACAAGGACCGAGGTAACCAAATCCATCCTGAAGGCAAGGGAAGAGATGGGCAATACATTTGTGATAGTTTCGCATGATATGGATTTCCTTGAGGATATCTGTGATCGTGTAGCACTAATGAGGGATTCAAAGATAGTTGATATCGGAGAACCAGAAACGGTCCTTTCCCAGCTTACTGAAAAGGAACTTGAAGAAGTTCCTCAACAGTAACTTTATTATTAAGTGCTCTCTATGTAGTGATTGGAGGAATTAGGGACGATTCAAGTGCTTGTTAACGGCGAGAAGTTATCTCTCCCGGATGGTGCTACAGTACAAACAGCCATCGACACAGCAGAGGCACCATACAAAATAGGTGCATCCGTGGGCATTCTCAAAAAGTCGGAAAGTGTTCGCTCTGAAAGTGTAAGGGAGTACAGGGTCAAGACCACAAAAGGAGAATTACGCCTTGAAATAATTGATCATCTTTCCGCTTCTGCCCGCAGGTGGATGGAAGGTTTCAAGCAATATGAAGGAATTTCCCTGCGCTGGGGTAGCAAGGATGCCACAGCATTTGGCCCATTTTCGGAATCTCTGAAACCGGAAAGAAATTCCACAAAGCTGGATAAATATGATGTATTATTTTCAGCTGGGGGATATAACCCTTCTAATTTCCATCTTCTTTTTTCCCTTGCAGAGCATTCTGCAGACTACGGTGCACCTGTAGATGGCCCTTTTGCCAGGGTCGTGGGCGGTAAGAAACTTCTGACCAGTTTTGAGCGTTCTGATCGCATTCTTGAAATTGAACCCGTAATTGAATGGCAGGAATCTGCAAAACACCTGGTCACAGATGATACTAGCACAACCCTGGAGGATGGTGATGGTCTCTTTACCTTTATAAAGGTAAAACTTGCTCTTGAATCCCCTGAAGGAGCTGAATTTTTCTTTGGTCTAATTAAGGATGGACTTTTCAAAGTTGACGATGAATCCAGTTCTTTCATAAGTGACAATAGTTTAAAAGGTGAGATCTGCTCCTTTGAAAACTTTGAAGCACGAAAGGATGGTGCGGTATGGGTACGAACTGCAGGTTATGGAACCGGTAAAGTGTTCATCTCCCGTGATGAAAGAGCTGCCAGTGTTGTACATTCTGTAATTGGCCATATAGAACAAGGTATTGAACTTATCCATATGGCAGGAAGGGATCACTCTATATTTGTAAAGACGAATCCTGCTCCCATCAATATACTTGGTATTGGCTTTAAAGAAGCTGAAAAACATCTTGAAGGACTGGGAATTGAACTGGTACGTGAAGGTTATAAAGAAGACGATTCCAATATTGTGAAATTAAACCCCTCCAGTACTATCGATATCCTGCTGGCAAAAAAAGTAATTGCAACCGGGGCACCGGATTCTCTTGTTATCCGTGTTGAACTGTATGATGACCTCGCTCCTAAAACCCTGGATTTCTTCAGGCATGCAGTAGGTCTTACCTTCAGGCCTATAGGTACATTGCCTGTGATGATGATATATGAAGATACATACCTGTTTAAAGCCGCAAAGTCCGCTGAAAAATATAAGGAAATTTTGCCGGAAAACGTGCTTGTGGATAAAACCAAAGCTTTTGAGATTGGGATTACTAACCAGGCCGCTAAAAGAATGGGTATTGTGGGAGTTAAAACAGAGGATGACGATCTGTTTGGTCCCACCGGAGAGAAATTTTCAAGTACCAATATAATAGGAAAAATCCTTGAGCCTGAGAAATTCAAGGCATTAACCGAAAAGGATACCATGTACGTTCTGGAAAGTAACAAGGAGGAGATTGAATGAGCGGGGAGGATGTTGATGAGATTACAAAGATCGTGGTGATTGACTCAGACAGTGTACTTCCTTCTGATGCTGCGATGAAAATCTATGAGTCCGATGTAGATATTACCATTAAGGAAACCTGTTTCGGCACAATGGTAACAGGTCCGCGTGATTCAGTGGAAAAGGTAGTAGCCGAAGTAAGGGCCCTTGATCCGAATCATGTTTTTGTGAAACAGAGGGGTTTCCCGCCAGGTGATGAACGTCGCTGCAGGGCTTCCAGAGGCGGAGGTCCAAGGCCGGGGTTTCATTACCTGAGAACCGAAGTAGCATCATTGCCCATCATCAGCAGAGCTCTTGATGAGTATGAAACATATAATCCGTCTGAAAAGGAAGAATCTCCTGACAAAATTTCACCATCCAAACTTAAAGATATTATAGAATCCGAATTATGAGGTGACACCTTGGCAAAAATTTTCATCTATCCCACTAACAGCCTTATCCTTTCTGATCTTGTTGAAAGGTTTGGCCATAAACCCCTTGCAATGATGGAGAAGATCCGGGAAAAAATCACTACAGTAGGTGTAGATTCCCCGCCGATAAATATTACTCCCGAAGATCCCAAACTTGGTTTGAAATATGCTGCAGTGGAAGTTCCTGCCGGTGTGAGGGGCCGCATGTCCATAGTGGGTCCCCAGATTGATGAAGCCGAAGCTGCGATCATAGTGCTGGATTCGGCATCTGCTTTTGGTTGCATGGGTTGTGCACGTACCAATGAACTTACTAAGTTCCTTGCACGCCAAAAGGACATCCCCCGTCTTGAAGTCAAATATCCTCGCACCGAAGAAGAAGGTAAAGATTTTGTATACCAGATTGCTGAATTCCTTAAATCCCTGCCTAACGAGGAGGATGAAGAATGAGTAATTCTGATAAAGTAAAGATAGCACTGGTTTCATGCGGTTCTGAATATGCCGGAGTCCAGAAGGAACTGGAATCGGCAGCATCTTCCTTGAATGCTGAACTTGTTTATCCGGAGATGGACGTGTCATCTCTGGATACCATCGGGAAGGAATTCGGACTGGAAGTTGCAAGTCCTGATCTGCGTCTCATGATGGCCCGGGCAAAAGCTGTAGTAGAAGGCGTGGCTCCGGTGGACGGTGTATTTGTTGCTACCTGTTTCCGATGCGCGGAAGCTGCGATTGTTCGTAATGAAGTGCGTCGTTATATATTTGAAGATTCAGGCCTGCCGGTTATAAGTTATTCCTTTACAGAGCGAACGACTGCAGCAACTTTGCTGACACGTATGGAAGCCCTGACAACCATTGCAAAGAGCAAACATTTACTTGCAAGGGAGAATCAGGAAGGATTGACTGCAGGTATTGATTCTGGTTCAACCACTACCAAAGCTGTAGTTATGAGGGACAATGAGATAATCGGTGAAGGCTGGGTCCCCACCATCAAAGTGCTTGAAAGTGCTGAAAAAGCCCTTCAGCAGGCACTGGACCAGGCTGGTGTGAAGAGGGAGGACCTGCAGGCAATTGGTACAACAGGCTACGGACGTTTCCTTATAGGCGATCACTTCAATGCCGACCTTATGCAGGAAGAAATCACGGTAAATTCCAAGGGTGCGGTCTACCTTGCAAAGGCACAGCAGGGCGATGCCACTGTAATTGATATTGGTGGAATGGACAACAAAGCCATTTCCGTACAGGATGGCATTCCCGGCATGTTCACCATGGGAGGCGTTTGTGCTGGTGCTTCGGGCAGATTCCTTGAAATGACGTCCAAGAGACTGGGTGTAGATATCACGGAACTCGGGGATCTTGCAATCAAGGGAATGCAGAAAAATGTAGAAATGAACAGTTATTGTATTGTTTTCGGAATCCAGTCCCTGGTAAATTCCCTTGCCAAGGGAGCTACGCCCGAAGATGTGGCTGCTGCAGCGTGTCACAGTGTTGTGGAACAAATATTTGAACAGCAGCTTCAGGAAGTTGAAGTTAAAGAACCTCTTATCCTGGTGGGCGGTTCATCCCTGATCGCAGGTGTACCCAAAGCTCTGAAAGAACTGCTCAAGATCGATGTCGTTGTTCCTCCTCATTCTCAGGATATCGGTGCAGTGGGTGCTGCGTTGCTTGTTTCCGGTTTTGTGGATAAGGAGTGATTATAATTGGCAACCCTTGAAAAGTTCGTGGTTGAAACCACAGTTGAAGAGGAAGCCGGTCCCTATCGAAAGATTGTATCAGATATAATCTCCGATCTGGGAATGGCGGGCAGGATCGCAAAAATCAAAGTAGTAATAAGGCCCGAAGATTCCCTTTTCCAGCTGGCTGCAGTTGTGCGCGGTGTTCTCCCACAGGTGATATTGAAAGATTTTGCCGAAATACAAAAAGGGGACCATGAAGGAGAAATTTTGATCACGATATCTGTAGAAAAACATCTTCCGCGCCTGTTGCAGATTCTCTGGGATCGGTATGGACGTGACAGCCTTGAGCAACCGGACAGGTGGACTATTTCCCTGTTTGTGAATAATCCGGAGGAGGAGATAGGCTCTCTCGAAAATCTTGTTGTGGATGACCCGCGGCGCACACTCAAGTCCAATCTGGCGGATATGGCTATCAGGGTAGCTCCTGAAGGTTTCAGGGTACGTCATCATTCATTGAACGGCAATGATTTCATATTTGTGGCATCCGAGGATACGATGCAAAAAGAATGGATTGATGAAGCACACACGATGCTGGAAGAACTAAAGGGAGATGATGCCAGTGGCAGCAGTGCTTGAACCCTATGTATATGAAGGCGGTGTGCACAAACACGGCCTTATTATTGAACTCCTGGAAGACCTGGGCGGTTATCTTGTACAGAGTACGCCGGCTGCAACGGAAATTAATCTTGTGATGTTGATCCCCCGTAAAGATGTTCCCCTGATGGAAGAACTTGCAAAGAAAATACTGGGCAAACTCACGCGAGCTCCCTTAACAGGTACCGAGATCGCTGTAGTATCCCCAACCCTTGCCTACCATCATCTTCCTCATTCTGCATGTGATGTTGCCGAACATCTGCGCAGGGATGGTGCTAATACCAATATGCTGGGACTTGCACGTGGTATGGGCCGAAGAGTGGCTCTTTCCCAGGATTATGAAAGACGGCTAATCAACGAACATGATATTGCTGTTTACAGTTTTGGGAATTTCAGTGACTGTATAATTAATAAGAAACCCAAGCTTTTCTCGGGTGTCAATGTTCCTATTGTGGCTACAGGAGGCCCGGATCTCAGTACTGATGATGTAGAAGGTGCCGATGTCTATGTTGGAGGCATCGGACGTGTATCTCACAGGCTGCGTAATGAAGGTGAAATTAACAGCCTTGATGTATTGAATAAAACTGTCGGGGAAGTTGTGGATAAACTGCGTGAGGAAATATCCCGGGATCCTCTTGCGGTATTGCCTGCACGAGTTATGAAGGAGATTAAAGAGCAGGTGCCTGAAATTAATGATGTGTTAACTCCTGCCCCCATAACCCTTCAACTGGATGGCATGAGGGTTAAACTTCCCTTTGATCAATTCCACGAAAAGCTGGAACAGCTGGATCTGGATGAGGATGTTTCTCTCTCTGATGTGGCAAATATCATGCCTTCAAAAATGAAGGATTACATTCTAATAAAGATACGTCGTCGCTCAGAGACCGGATTTACTATATGATAAAGAGGGTGTGTAATGGATCTGGAAAATATCAGGGAAATACTTGAAAAGGATGAAGATGAAGCGGTTTCCGATGTGCTTTCAACAGTTGAGGAACGATATGGGGAAGTACCCTATATCCTCAATTTCATGAAAGATATGCCGGAGCTGTTAATTCCTAAAGTAATGTATGATAATTCTATAATGCGGGAGTTTGAAAGACTTGATCCAGAGACAATCGAACTTATCTGTGTGGGTGTTGCTTCTGCACTGAGATGTGATCATTGTCTCAAGATGCATATCAGGGTTGCCCGCAGGCTTGGTTTGACAAGGGAGCAGATATTTGATGCTATTCTTATAGGTGGGGCTCTATCCAATGCCTCGGTTCTTGCAGAAGGCACACGGGCCCTTGATGACGAGGTAAATGGTGATTCCCCTTCCTGTGACAGTGACTGTGATTCATGTAATATCACAGGTTCGGACAGGTAATTTTATCCCAGAAGGGGCATCCCGGCTATTAAGGCACCAGCCACGTAACCCAGAATTGCCCCACTATTTAAAAATGGGAGGCCTGCCTGGGGTTTCCCCTTCATGACCAGGATTGTCAGTGCAAAAAATCCTATAAGGGTGCCGATCATTGCTCCGATGGCGGGAACTCCTATGAAGCCTTCATGGGGAAGGAATACATTTGCGGAAACGACTATTATTGTTGGCATTATGGCATCCCCTAATCCCATGTAGAAGGCTTCCTTTTCTCCATCTGTTGAGGGGGTGTCCTCAATAAATGAGTAATTTCTTTTTTTGGGTATAACAAACAGGATTGGCAGCTTTAGATCCATCACACCCTCTGCAAGGGCAATCATATGTTTTGTCTTATAAACCGAGATTGCATCGTAGGCTGCAAGCAGGCCCAGCAGCACAATTGCAGGTAAAATGCCAAATGATATTCCAAATATTGAACTTGCCGCTGCTCCCACAATGATTCCAACAAAATCTATTATGTACCATTCAGGATGGACATAAAGCAGGATGGTGAAAACAGTTGCCATTAACAGACCTCCGATTACCGGACCTTCTCCTCCCAATCCTGTAAGGTGGAAGAGGGGATAGAATCCGTAATACATGGTAGAAGCAACAGCAACAAGGATAATCATCTGGATTACCCATTGTATTTCTTTCTTGATGGCGAAAAGTAAAAACAGGGTGAATATGAGAATTGCAATTATGTAGTATATGGAATTGGTTGCGGATTGAGGGTTATCTACTGCCTGCATACCCAGATCGTTCATTGGTTGTGCAAGGGTAAGTGCAATGATCTGGATGGCCAGTATAAAGCCGGCCATTACAATCATCGGGAAGTATTCCTTGATTCCGTTTTCATTATCGCTCAAAATTTCTCATCCTGTTTGTATGGTACAGAACCTAATGCAATATCCATTAATTAAGTTTATGTAATACTTAAGTAGTAACATGGATTAAGTAAAATAGAGGTCTTACTATGGAAACAAGGGACATTGTTTTTTCTATCGTTATGGTTGTATCAGCTTTTGTGTTGACATATGTATGGCTGGGCAGGTTCAAATACAGTCCGGCTAACTCATTGATCGTTCTTGCTGCCATTGTAATGGTAGGAGCTCTTGCAGCGATGCTCCTTTCCCTGGACATGCGGATGCGTAAGATTGAGGAGCAGCTCGATCTAAGAGAACGCTCTCTTCGGATCAATATTCAAAGTGTCGAAGATAACATGGGTAAAAAAATGGATACTGTCACTAATGTGGTGGATGATGCCATGGAAACCTTTAACAGAAGAAATTATCGTTAATCTTTTCTATTCTTCATTATTTTTAATCATCGACATCTGCCGAAAACAATATTAATGTGATGGTTTGTATGGGCAATTATCAACAAGTTTCATAATGGTGGGTGGGCTCAATGCAAATTAATCTTAAACCAATCGGTGTCATAAAAAAATCCGGGAAAAATTCAGAAATTCTGATATATTCGGAATTTGAGCAGGTAATCAGGAATATGCTCTCCAGGACAGGTAAAACCGCTGTTGAAGGAAATGATGTGCTGGTAGTCCATAAAGGTGACAAGAAGGATGGTCATCAGTTACAGGTTTCCAGAACAACTCTCCTTGAAAGGGCAGGTAATATACTGAAGGTAGGGCGGATGAAAGCCGATTATGACTCGGTGCTGGATATACGCCTCGATACGGATATTCAACTTCATCAAACCAATTTAAGAGGACACTGAATGGGTGTAGATATAGGGGACATACTGGAAAAAAAACAGGTTGGATTGGATGATCTTGCTCACAGGACTGTGGCGATTGACGGATATAATACGCTTTACCAGTTTTTGAGTATCATCAGGCAACGTGACGGTACTCCACTGAAGGATTCCAGAGACAATATCACATCCCATCTCTCCGGTATCCTGTACAGGATGACCAATCTTTTTGAAGCCGGTATAAAACCTGTTTTTGTTTTTGATGGCAAACCTCCTGATTTCAAGGCAGATACAATTAGCCAGCGTAAAAAGTCCAGGGAAGAGGCCCGTACAAAATGGGATGAAGCAAAAGAAAAAGGCCTGTCAGAGGAAGCCTACAAATATGCACAGGCTTCTTCAAAGGTAGATGCCCGGATAGTGGATGATTCGATGCAACTTCTGGATTTCATGGGAATTCCCTGTGTACAGGCTCCTTCTGAAGGTGAAGCACAGGCAGCCTATATGGTGAACAAAGGTGATGCAGATTATAGTGCTTCCCAGGACTACGATTCCCTGCTTTTCGGTGCTCCGAGGGTAGTGCGCAATCTTACAATTACGGGTAAACGCAAATTGCCGGGCAAGAATGTTTACATTGATGTAGAACCCGAATCTATTGATCTTATGCAAAATATCAAGTTACTGGATATAGACCGTCAGCAACTGATCGGTATTGCACTGTGTGTGGGTACTGATTATAATAAAGGGCTGGAGAAAGTCGGCCCCAAAACCGCCCTTAAATTAATAAAACAACATGGCAGTATTCATAAGGTTCTGGAGCATAGGGGTGAAGCCATTGACGAGCTTGATGCAAAGATCGATTTTTTCCTGAATCCGCCTGTAACTGATGCTTATGAACTCAAATGGAAATCTCCACAAAAGGAAAAAATAGTGGATTTCCTTTGCAAACAGCACGATTTCTCTGAGGAGCGAGTTCTCAAAGCTTTAGATCGTCTTGAAAAAGCCAGCAAACAGCGAAGTCAGCAAACCCTGGATCAATGGTTTTGAATAATTAGTGGTTTACCTGTCATTTCTTGGGGTTGTTTTATTGCAAGCATTTGCAGGACACTCGGTGCAACATCGGCAAGGATTCCGTTTCTCATTTTAATATTTTGTTTTTCTGAAATACATATGCATTTAACCGGGTTGCTTGTGTGGGCTGTATGGGGCTGGTCTCCATGGGCTTCTTCCATTTGTTCCGCATTTCCGTGGTCAGCGATTATCAATGCTTCACCGCCTTTTTGTTGTATTTTAGTTATTACCTTTCCCACACATTCATCCACAGCCTCTACGGCTTTGATAGTAGGTTCAAAGAAACCGGTATGTCCCACCATGTCCATGTTGGCAAAATTGAGTATGATCACATCATAATTTGCGGATTCGATCCTGCTGGTGAGTTCTTCAGCAACTTCATAGGCACTCATTTCGGGTTTAAGATCATAGGTTGCAACCCTGGGTGAGGGAATGAGGCATCTTTCTTCTCCTTTGAATTTCTTTTCCACTCCGCCATTGAAGAAAAAGGTGACATGGGCATACTTTTCAGTTTCAGCGATACGCAACTGGGATATATTTTCCCTGCTCAACACTTCACCAAGTGTATTTTTTATTTCTTTTTGAGGATAGGCAACAGGTACGTCCAGTTTTTCATCATACTGGGTCATGCAGACATAGTGCACCTGTGGATGCTTTTTCCTCTCGAAGCCTTCGAATCCATCTTCTACAAATGCATAGGTAAGTTGCCTTGCCCTGTCCGGGCGGAAATTGAACATGATCACAGAATCGTTATCTTCAATTGTGGCTACAGGTTTGCCCTTCTCCTGAATAACAGTGGGTTTGACAAATTCGTCATTTTCTCCTCTTTCATAGGCAAGCTGTACTGCTTCCACAGGATCTTCAGCAGTTATTCCTTCCCCCAGTGTCAGGGCGTCATAGGCAAGTCGGGTACGTTCCCACCGTTTGTCACGATCCATTGCATAGTACCTGCCGGATACACTGGCAGTTTTTGCGATACCATTTTCCCTGCAGAATACTTCATGCTCTTTCATATCCTCAAGAGCGGCCCGGGGGGGTACATCCCTGCCGTCAAGGAAAGTATGGATGAATACTTCACTTAAGGCTTCCCTTTTAGCCAGCTCTATCAGGGCACGCATGTGTTCTATGTGACTGTGGACTCCTCCATGGGAAAACAGTCCCATGATATGCAGTTTTGATTTTTTTTCCTGGACATTCCTGATGGCATCAAGCAGGACCTGGTTTTTGTAGATCTCTCCATTTTTGATTGCCAGGTTTATCCGGGTCAGGTCCTGGTAAACAATTCTGCCTGCACCTATGTTGAGATGACCCACTTCGGAGTTTCCCATCTGTCCCTGTGGAAGGCCCACAGATTCGCCTGCAGCCTGCAAGAGGGAGGTTGGGTTTTCTTTTTCTAACCTGTCAAGGACAGGGGTTTTGGCCTGTGCTACAGCATTTCCTTTTATGGAGGGTGAGTATCCCCATCCATCCAGTATCATTAACAAGAGAGGTTTTCGGTCCAGTGTCATGCTTTCACTCAAGCTTTTATGCTATATAAGGAATCAGGAATGTATAATTTTATGGCAATAGATGAACCATCAAGCTTTATATGAATGACAACAATAAATTTATATTAAGTTACACTTCATGAGTAATTAGTTCAATAATTCCCTCATAACAACACCTGTAATTTTTATGTGCAAGTGTTATCTGTATGAATCTATTATATATGATGCTGTAAATTTATGAAGGGCCTTTATGAAGAATGCAAAAATAATGATAGTCGAGGATGAAAATATAGTTGCTATGGGAATTAAAAGCAAACTTGAATCTTTAGGCTATTCCGTTCCCTGTACCGCATCTTCCGCAGAGGATGCTATACGCAAAGCCGATCTTTTTTATCCGGATCTGGTTTTGATGGATATTTTGCTGAAAGGAGAAGGTGACGGGATTGTGGCAGGAGATTATATCAGGAAAAATTTTGATATTCCTATAATATATCTAACTGCTTATACTGATGAAGAAACCCTTGAAAGGGCTAAATTAACACACCCTGCCGGTTATATATCCAAACCTTTCAAATTAGAGGATATCCATACCAATATTGAGATTGCACTGCACAAAAATGACCTGTCTGCTGATTCCTGATATCACGGAGTATTTTAATACATGGCCAGGGCTTTGATTTTTGATATGGATGGCATTCTCATTGATTCAATGCCCCACCATGTTAAAACAATTAACCGGGTATTCGGTGCTGTGGGAATACACCTCGATGAACAAACCATCTATGACATGGAAGGTTCCAGAACAATTGACATTGTAACCCACATATTAAAACGCAAAAACATCGATCCTGAATCTCTGGACATTGAAGGCCTTCTTGCACAATATCAGGAGGAATTCAAACGCACGGCCAGTTTCAGACCCTTTGACCAAATACGTGAGATTTTGCCACAGCTAAAGGGGCATTTTCTGTTATCCATGGTATCGGGTGCCGACAGGTCAATTGTCAGGCATATAGTGGATGATTTTTTCCCGGGCATCTTTGATGCGGTCATCAGCGGGGATGATGTCAGTAAAGGCAAACCCGAGCCGGAGCCATTCTTAAAGGCTGCCCATATTCTTGAAGTGAATCCCACGGATTGTGTTGTGGTGGAGAATGCAACAAAAGGTGTAGAAGCGGCTAAAAGAGCAGGGATGTATTGTGTGGCTGTCCCTACTTATGTCTCCCCGGATAAACTGGAGAAAGCAGATAGGATATTTGAAAATCACGAAGATCTGGCACTGTACCTTTTATCATTGAAATAAGTTCAGATAATATCTTCTATTAATTTTCTTTTCCGGTATGCAAGCCCTTCGAAACGGGCAACAGTTTCTGCCCTTTCATCTGTGACAGTTACAGTGTAGGTTGCGATTTTGGGATTCAGTGATGTTTCGAAAGCTTCTGCTTTAAGGATTCCCTCAGTGGCCGCCTTTGGATAGCTTATGTTGGCATTGATAGCAACAGCCACTTGTCCGTGAGAATTTGCTGCTGCTGCAAATGTGAAGTCTGCGAGGGTGAATATGGCACCTCCCTGTACTGTACCCAGGCCATTCTTGTGCTTGTCTTCTATTTTCATGGAAGCTTTTGCATAGCCATTTGCAACTTCCAGCAATTCGATTCCGATATACCGGGCAAACAGGTCTTTTTTTAGCAATTCTTCTGCGTCTTTCATAGTGAAACATACTTTCTGATGTATAAAAAGATTAGTTCTACTCTATTTATTAGAATTATTTTCAGAGGCAAATTCATTTTGAAGATGCTTTGTAAAATTCAATATCAAAGAATTCATATAATGAAACATGCTACATATTTTGTGGTAAACATGAAAAATTGGTGTATAATAATTGTAGCGATGCTTCTCCTATTTTTTGCTATTGGGTGTGTAAGTGAAGATACAAGTACTAATCAGGAGGAAACTGTACAAGAAACAGATGACAATGATGTACCCAAATCAAGTTCGCTAAACGAGAATGAGGAGACTACAAACAATGTTACTATCGTCCAAGAAACAAAAGATATTTTAAAATCAAATGGATACGAAGCAAATGTAACTATAGAGGAAGAAACCATGAATGTCAATTTTGATGCATCGACATTTACAAAAACAGATCTCAAGTCGATGACACATAAATGTCTCAATATTATGACTGATCATTTGCCAAATCAAAGAGTACATGTATTATTCTATGATGACAACGTTCAAAAAATTGCTTTTGGTAGATATACAGAGCACAATGATGAAACAACAATTTCCATTTATGAGTATACAAAATATCCTCAGGTTGAAAAAACCACTGAGAGGATGTTTGATTCATATGAATTCGATGCTGATGTTGAATTAAGCCAAAGAGGTATGTTGGTCTATTTACATACAAAAGGAGTATCCGATTCAGACCTTCGTAAAATATCAGAAAACTGTGTCAAGGTCATGGTGAAAGAAATACCAGAACAAAATGCTAGAGTATTTATTTATAATGATGCGGATCAAATGATAGCAGACGGATATTATATAGATTGGTTGGATAAGATTGATATCGTGGTCTATTGATCATTCATTTAACTTTTTTTATTTTTCAAAAGATAAAAATATATCTCTATTATGTTCAATTCATATATTGAGAAAACTAGCAATAGGTAACCTTTTTTTTAATAGTGTCCTGCTCCAAAGTAAAAAAAGTTGATGCGGACCCGGTGGGATTTGAACCCACGACCACCGGGTTAGAAGCCCGGTGCTATATCCTGGCTAAGCCACGGGCCCAGGATAGTGATGCGACATGAAATAGGATTTGGTGCATAAAAGCCTTTTGTCAACTGTTGGATATGAGTTTGCAAATATTCATATATATTATGATTACATTTGTCCATCTTAATACTGATAAGTCATATTAAGAGGGCTGAAAATGAGTGAAGTTCTGGTTTATTATAACGGTGATTATGTCCCCAAATCCGAAGCAACCACTTCTGTCTATGACCATGGTTTCCTCTATGGTGACGGTGTCTTTGAAGGGATCAGGGCATACAACGGCAGGGTATTCAAGTTAAAAGAGCATGTGGATCGTTTATTTGATTCTGCAAAGGCCATCGCAATGGAAATTCCTATCAGCAGGGAAGAGATGAGTCAGGCAATCCTGGAAACCCTGAGAAAAAATGATCTAAGTGATGCATACATAAGACCCATCGTGTCCCGTGGTGTAGGGGACCTTGGTCTTGACCCTCGCAAATGCAAAACTCCCAATATATTCATCATTACCCAGGAATGGGGGGCAATGTACGGGGATCTCTATGAGGTTGGTTTGAAAGCAGTCATGGTCGCAACCCGGCGCAATGCTCCCGATGCTCTCTCCCCTAATATCAAATCCCTGAATTACCTGAATAATATTCTGGCAAAGATCGAGGCCAATGCCAAGGGTGGGGACGAAGCGATATTCCTGGACAGCAACGGCTACATCTGCGAAGGTTCCGGCGATAATATCTTCATCATAAAGAATGGCAAAGTCTATACTCCGCCAACAATTTCCAATCTGAAGGGTATTACCCGTGCAACAGCTATTGAGTTACTAATGGAAAGGGGTTATGAGGTACTTGAGGAAAATGTAGGGCTTTTTGATTTATTCACAGCAGATGAGGTTTTTGTAACCGGTACTGCTGCAGAAGCCGCCCCCATTACAAAGGTTGACGGAAGGCTTATCGGAGATGGAAAACCAGGACCCATTACCGGGGAAATGGTAAAGGCTTTCGAGGAGATCACAACTACTACCGGTACTCCGATCTACGAATAAGTATTGAAGGTTGCATAAACTAAGATGCGCAAAATACTCAATCATCTAATATCACTGGAAGAGGCCAGGCAAATTCTGGCCTCTCTGCCCGTCAATTGTGGAGTGGAACATGTTTCACTTGTACATGCCGATGGTCGCATACTTGCAGAAAAAATAGTATCTGACATCAATGTTCCATCCTTTGCCAAAGCACTCAAGGATGGTTATGCTATCCGTGCCGAAGATGTACCTACGCAGGGCACATGTTTGTTACTGAAAGCCTATGTCCCTGCGGGAAGAGGGGATATCCTATCCCTTGGAAAAGGTGAAGCTGTGGAAATTTCCACCGGGGCCCCGATTCCACAGGAAAGTGATTCTGTTGTTATGGTGGAAGATACCACTCTTGAAGAGGGGAAAGTGTGTATCCATAGTGAGGTGCGTCAGGGCCAGCACATCCTTCCTGCAGGCACTGATATTTCCAGAGGTGAGACTGTTCTTGAAGCAGGACAAAAGCTGTCTCCTGCAAAGATTGGTATCCTTGCGGCTCTGGGCATCAATAATACAATTGTGAAAAATCTGAAAGTGGGTATTATCTCTACCGGGAATGAATTGACCGAGCCTGGTAATCCTCTCGATCCTGGCAGGATCTATGATGCCAATTCCTATACTCTGTCAGCTGCAATCAGACGTTTGTCGGCAACTCCTGTAGCCTATGGTATAGTTGGGGATGAACCTGAAAAAGCCCGTTCTCTCCTTTTGGAGGCAGCTTCTGAATGTGATATCGTATTGACAACCGGTAGCACATCGGCAGGTTCGGATGATTTCATCTACCGGTTAATGGAAGAAGAAGGGCAAATCCTGATGCATGGCTTAAAGTTCAAACCCGGTAAACCGGTAATTATTGCATCGGTCAGGAATATTCCCGTGATTGGATTGCCCGGTAATCCTACAGCATCCCTGATGGTATTCAATGAGATCGTGTCCTCGCTTGTAAGAAAGGGGCTGGGGATTTCTACTCCTGAAAGACAACGGATGAAAGCAACCCTTATGGATGATGTGTATTCAGATAACAGGCTGGAATACCATTGTGTGGAAGTAATTGATGGCTGTGCTTATTCGGCGGATAAAACCTCTGCTTCAATAACCACACTGGCAAAGGCCGATGGTTTCATTGTAATAGAACCACAAATCACTTTTGTGAAAGCCGGGAATGAGGTTGAAGTCACTTTCTTTGAGAATTGATTCCGGTTTCATTGGCTCTTTTAGAAACTTATTTATTGCATATGTATCAATGCACCGTTATGTTTGTCCATACATAACACTTAAAGCATAAGGTGGTTGAATGAAACGAAATAATCAGATAATACTTCTGGTAGCAACAATAACAGTCTTAGCTACGGTCGGTGCATATCTGGCCAATTCCGCTGCATCATCCGCGCAGGAAACTGACAGTGAGGAAATTACGGTATCTGCGGCTGCCAGTTTGACGGAAAGTTACCGTGAGATAGTAAAACAGTTCGAGGCTGCCAATCCTGATATTGAGGTCAATCTCAACCTTGCAAGTTCAGGTTCCCTGAGGATGCAGATTGAGGGGGGAGCACCGATCGATGTTTTTGCTTCAGCATCCCAGAAACACATGGATATTCTGGATGCGAAGGATATGATAGATGCTGATTCAAGACGGGATTTCGCCCGCAATAGTCTTGTTATGATAGTGCCTGCAGGTACAAACCAGATCGAAACTCTTGAGGACCTGGACTCAGAGGAGATCACAAAGATAGCCCTGGGCAATCCTGAAACTGCGCCGGTGGGACGTTATGCAAAACAGGGGCTTGAAGAGGCAGGGCTCTGGCAGGCTATTGAAGGCAAGACAATATTTGCGGAAAATGTGAAACAGGTCCTTGTGTATGTGGAACGCGGGGAAGTGGATGCAGGATTTGTATATATGACCGATGCACAAACCTCTGAGAGCGACAATATAAGGATTGTAGGAGAGGTGCCGGTAGATGCCGATATAAGTTATCCGGTGGCAATCCTGGCAGATTCTGAAGACAAGGAAGCATCCCATAAATTTATCGACTTTGTAACAGGGCCAGAGGGCAAACGTATTCTGGAAGAGTATGGATTTAAGGTAGAGTGAGTTTTGTGCTTGAGCAGGCCATTTATCCCCTGTATATAACCCTGAAGATAGCCACCCTGTCAACGATACTGGTGGTGCTGGTTGGCCTGCTCATTTCCTACCTGCTGGCACGCCGTGATTTTACGGGCAAAAACCTTGTGGATATTCTGGTGACCCTGCCCCTTGTATTGCCTCCCACGGTAACCGGGTATTTGCTAGTCATATTGCTCGGGAAGAGTGGTGTGCTGGGTCAATCTCTTTTCGAAATTACGGGGTTTGGCATTCTTTTCACATGGCAGGCAGCCGTGATCGCTGCATTTGTGGTGTCCCTGCCATTGATGGTTAAGACCACGTCCGCTGCGATAGGGAGTGTGGATAGGGAACTGGAATATGTGGCTTATACACTGGGCCACAGTGAACTGGAAACTGCCCTTTTTGTGACCCTGCCCCTTGCAAAGAAAGGAATTGTAGCAGGGCTGGTGTTGAGTTTTGCAAGGGCTGTGGGGGAATTCGGTGCGACCCTTATGGTTGCGGGCAACATTCCCGGAAAAACAAATACCATGTCGCTTTCTATTTACACTGCTTTCCAGTCAGGCAATGACAGTCTTGCGAATATTCTTGTTGTAATCCTTGTAATAATGTCACTTGTTTCCATGGCTGCAACTGCAAAACTTGTTAACAGGTGGAAGGTGTGAGACATGACTGGTAATATTCAGGTCGGTATAGAAAAGCGATATTCAGGCCAGGAGGATGCCCCGGATTTTAATCTGGATGTTAATTTTGCTGCTTCAAATGAGCTGGTTGTCCTCTTTGGGCGCTCCGGTTCGGGGAAAACCACAACCCTGAGGTGTATTGCAGGCTTGGGGAAACCCGATGTGGGTTTTATTGAAGTTAACGGCAAGGTATACTTTGACAGTGAGTCAAAAAAGAACCTGTCCCCTCAGGACCGCAGACCGGGTTATGTTTTCCAGAATTATGCCCTTTTTCCGCATATGAACGTGGCTAAAAACATCACTTACGGGTTAAAAGGCAAACCGGATGCTGCAAAAGAACAAAGGTTACATGAGATGCTGGAACTTCTGCACATAACGGGCCTGCAGGACCAGTATCCTTCCCAGCTTTCGGGAGGACAGAAACAACGAGTTGCCCTGGCCCGCGCCCTGGCTCCCAATCCTGACATATTACTTCTGGATGAACCCTTTTCAGCACTTGATATGGTTGTCCGGATGCGCCTGCGGGAAAGGATAAGCAGTATCCAGGAGACACTGGATATCCCTGTGTTGTTCATCACTCACAATCCGGTTGAAGCCTTCACGCTGGCCGACAAAGTAGTGGTATTGCATGAGGGTTCTGTGCAGCAGGAGGGCAGGCCGGAGGACGTTTTCTATGGTCCGTGCAACAGGCATGTGGCAGAACTTGTGGGCGTATCGAATATTTTCGATGCCGATTTTGCAGGCAAGTCTGAGAATGGATGTGTTCTGAACACGGATTCGATCTCAATAACCACCACAACGAATGTTGATGCGGGTGGCAGTTATTCCTGGGGTGTGCGGCCGGAGAATGTGCATCTCCATCCGTCCCGGGAGGACATTAACGGTTGCAATATTTTTTCCACGACTGTGCGCAGTGTTGTCAACAGGGGGGCAAGCAGGGTTGTGGCTGTGGATATTCCGGTTGGCGGATCAGTGCTGTTATCGGAGATGGATAACCGCAACTTCGGGAAACTGGATATCGGGCCGGGTTCGCAATGCTTGGTGGAAATCGATCCCCAGGATGTACTTGTGTTTGCCCGGGAGGACCCTGCCGGCTGAATACAGCGGGTAAAATCAACAAAAATTATGGGATTGCGGAAACGGGAAAGTCTTTTTAACATTGAAGTGGTGTTAGGTGGCGATGAGCGTCGAGGACGATATTGCCAATATTGAAAAAGAGATTCGAGACACTCCTTATAACAAAGCAACATCTCATCATGTAGGTAAACTGAAGGCCAAGATTGCCCGGTTGCGTGAGGATCTCCAGAAGAAAGCTTCTGCCAAATCCGGCGGTGAAGGTTACGGAGTACGTAAATCAGGAAATGCTACGGTTACACTGGTAGGTTTTCCTTCAGTTGGTAAATCCACTCTCCTGAACCGGCTTACCGGGGCAAACTCTGAAATCGGTGCTTATGAATTCACAACCCTGGATGTTATTCCCGGTGTAATGGAACACAAAGGTGCATCCATACAGATCCTGGATGTACCAGGTCTTGTCAGAGGTGCGGCCAGCGGACGTGGCCGGGGTAAGGAAGTTATCGCAGTTGTGCGTAACAGTGATCTGGTAGTTTTCATGCTTGATGTTTTCCAGACAGAACACTTTGAGGTTCTCAAAAAGGAGCTGTATGATGCCGGTATCCGGCTGGGCCAGCGTCCTCCTGATGTCGTGATCAAGAGGAAGGATCGCGGTGGGATTACTGTGAGCAGCACTCTCGACCTTGATCTTTCGGAGGACCTTATCAAGGCAATCCTGGATGATTATAAGATAAACAATGCCCATGTGCTTATCAGGGATGATATAGATGTGGACCAGCTGATCGATGTAGTAATGGGCAACCGTGTCTACATTCCCGATGTGACTGTCATCAATAAGGTGGACCTGGCGGATGAAAGCATCCTGCCTAAAGTAAGGAAGAAGTTCCCGGATTCCCTGCTGATCTCTGCCAATAAGGGCACTCATCTGGAAGAGGTAAAGGATATGATCTTCAATTCCCTGGATTTCATACGGATATACCTTAAACCCCAGGGTGAGCCTGCGGATATGGAGGAGCCGCTTATCATCCGTAACAGAAGTACGGTGGGAGATGTGTGTGATCACCTGCATCGCGATTTCCGGGATAAGTTCAGGTATGCCCAGGTATGGGGTGAATCGGCCAAACACCCGGGCCAGCGTGCAGGGCTGGACCATGTGCTCGAGGATGAGGATATCTTGACCGTGATCATACAGACGTGAACTTATTTTTTCATCCCATTGTTATCTGGATGGCAGTTGGGTATTTGTGCATGATAGAGTAGGCCATGCTTTTGCCGACCCAGACCTTGCCCTGGCGCATGCGGTACATCTCCCCCAATTCCGAGAGATTTTGCAGGGCCCTGAGGGCATGTCTGTCATTGAGGAAACAACTGTCTTCCACACGGAAATCAAAGAAAAAGAGGATGGGCAGTTTCAGTCTGTCATGCAACTCTGAGGGCATTTCCTCTCCCAGCATCCCGATTACTTCTTTGTCGAATACGTACCTGTCTCCTGCCCGGGTTCTGGAGTGTGGCACCTCTTCCTCAAGCAACTGGGCCAGGGTCTTTCTCTGTGCCACTATTGCCCTGTTGATCTTGCCCATTTCCCCTTTCATCCAGCGGGCAAACACCGGGTTATCCGAGTCGGGCAATCTTCCTGTCATGTATTTCCTCCCACACAATGATCTGCTGGCAACCGCCGGGCAGAATAGCCGTAAATTGAACCTTATATCAGGAAATAAGCAGATCCCCTTACATAAAAATTAAGTAGGATTATGCGATTATCACAGTGAGCAGTAGCAGTCCCGTAGGGTAGTGGTCAATCCTTTCGGCCTTTGGAGCCGAAGACCCTGGTTCGAATCCGGGCGGGACTACCATCATATTGTCACAAGTCCTATAACTCAGGCAATTGATTTTTCTATTTTATTTATTACAAGTGCAAAAAAATAACCATTAAATACCGTATTCTATCTTTTCAACGTCAGTATTTCTCAACTTCACTACGGGCATTTCCTGATATGCTCTACGTTTGTCTGCTTACATCAAGGAACCAGAAAAAGATTGTAAATAATCTGCCGTAAATTACATATTCATAATTGGTTATGGTGGCACATTGGCAAATTCAAATATTCATGAAACAGTGTAAAGTTGAAGGCAAAATCACTATATTCGATAATTCACAATTGGCCTTTTTTGCAGAATAACAAAAGTTGCAGACATATTGTCTCTCATGACCACTGTTTTAATTCGTTAAACATCGATTTCTTTTAAATTACAAACTTTATTTTGTATATTCATCTACGACCTTATTATCCCTATTGCACAGCGTGGACACATCTCCATCATTATTCCAAACAATCCATACTCCAAATCATACCTGAAAGTACTTGCATCATCCACAAAATAGGATGTATTAGTAATTACATCCTGGCATATAGTATATAATATTTGGAACAATATCCTTTTACCAATATGTAAAGAACATTATAGAAAAAGACACATTCTCATAATCATATATGGCCCATTTCTTCAGTTGGTGAATGTATAATAGTACCTGTAAGTCCTCAAATAACCACATTAATCCCACATATACTTAATTTGTGCTATTAATGAAGGATATATTAACAAAATAGTAAAAAAGAAGTCCACTCTTAGAGCAGGAGTCTCTTTCCGTGAAGAGAGGGATAGTTGACATGGATTTGTCCAGAGTAAAATTTTTTGTGTAATCGGTTTTTCAGCTGGAAATCATTATATATTAATTAACATATAAATTATAATAACCAATTTCCATATACAATTTACTATTTATTATAGCATTGTAGCATTGTAGAAGGGTTAGTATATGATACAAAAAAAATTCCCTAAAAATAATCTTAGAGACAAAAATAGGCTTTTTTTATTAACACTAGTTGTTACAATTTTTGTCATGATAAGTGGATGTGCAGACAACTTTGATGATTCAAACGAAAGCGTAATAGTGAATAATCAAACAGAGAATCAAAGCGATTTTGAATCTAATGATGACGAGAATGTAACAGATACAGACTCGGTGCAGGAAAAAGATGATCCTGAGCCAGATGTAAAAGAGAATGATACATTTACTATACGTGTGAGTTCAGGTGGTTCCGGCAGCAGTTCAAAATCTTCTACACCATCGGTATCGGTAACTCCCAGTGGTATACTGGAAGTAGATCCAATGTCAGTAAGCAATAATACTAAGATAAACATAACAGTACTATACGAGGTAGGAGAGAGTCTTAATAACGGTACAGTTGAGATGGACATTCCATCTGAATTCATTGTAAATAATTTGACGGATATCATTTCTATCTCAAACAATTCAACTACTGTTTCAGAAAACTCAAAAGCATCCTATGATGCAAATAATGTACTTTCAGTTGAGAATTTGAATATCAATAAAGCTGATTTTGTAAATTTGACACTTACAAACTACAGTGTAAATTCCTCCGGGTCCTATAATTTCGCTGCTAGTTCTATGGATACCGGAAAAGAAATGAGCGATAAAGTTTATGCAACGTTTACTGTCTACAATGATAATGCTTATTTGAAGAATTTGTCTGCATCTAAAGGAGATGTGGACCCATCATTCGACTCAACAGTATATAATTACAATACGAGTGTAGATTATAATGTCGAACAGATTGATGTAAAAGCAATTCTAGAGGATACAAAAGCAACTCTTAAAGTCAATGACACGACTGCAGCCAGTGGTGATGCAGCTACTGTTACACTAAACGACCCAGGGACAAGCACTGAAATTATAATAGAGGTTATTGCAGAAGATGGAGAAACTTCCAAGAATTATACTATAAATGTGAGCAGGTCAAATTCGCCTTCACTCAGGGATGCCAGTGTAGGAATAACAGAGGGTAGTGTTGTTTTCTCATATGAATTCTATAATGAGACGGGTTCATTGTTTACATACGGTGATGCACTTGCAAGCCCCTATCTACTTAACAACACAAGTTCAACTGTGACCCTGGTGAATGAGTCTGGAGCATTGACGGATACCATTACTCTTGAAGAACTCGGTATTGATGCAGCTGGAAATGTTTCTTATCAGAATGTAACAGAGGTCGGAGAAACGTTCAACATTGCTAATATAATGCAATGGGGATATCCAACCAATATTACACTGAATCTGACAGGTGGACAGGGTGAATATACATGGAGTTTTAACGGAACAGTTGATTTCAATGCTGGAGATATAAATGCATTCACCTTAATAATCCCAGGTAGCATAACTGGCCAGGTAACAAATACATCAGGAGCACCTCTTGAAGATGTATTTGTTCAAATTGAGGATATGGAGCAGTACAATGCAAGTACTAACCCAAGTGGTATTTATATCATCGAAAGAGTACCTGCAGGCACTTACAATGTGACAGCCGGTATTGCCAACTACATGAGCAATACAAGTGAATCGGTGGTTGTGAATGCAGCCCAACCTACAACTGGTGTCAACTTTGAACTTATAAGTACAGACTCAACTCTTGGTGATCTTCAAGTCAACCCGGGAACTCTGGACCCTGCATTTGATGCTTTGGAGACAGATTACAATGTATCGGTAAGCCATACCGTAGATGAAATTAATCTTACAGCTATTCCTTCCTACCCGCAGGCAAGTATTACCATAAACAATTCTGCCTACAACGTTGGTAACGAAAAGACAGTCTCACTGCAAGACCCAGGAGAATCAACTGAGATAGCTATTGTTGTGGCTGCCGAAGATCAGACAAACACCAGCACATACAATGTCACGGTGGAAAGAGCAGCAGTACCAACATACAATGTAACGTTCAATGTTACAGATGGAACCATACCAATTGAAGGGGCCCAGATTAACATTTCAGAGAATACACTTACAACAAACGAATCGGGTATATCCAGTATCGATCTGATAAACGGAACCTATGATTATAATATAACAGCCAAAGGATATTATCCTGAAAACGGCAGTGTAACAGTGGAAGGTTTACCTGTTGAAATACAGGTCAACATGGATGCCATACCGGTTATCAGGGATGCCAGTGTAGGAATAACAGAGGGTAGTGTTGTTTTCTCATATGAGTTCTATAATGAGACTGGTTCATTGTTTACATATGGTGATGCACTCGCAAGCCCCTATCTACTTAACAACACAAGTTCAACTG
Source organism: Methanohalophilus portucalensis (assembly GCF_002761295.1). Classification (NCBI taxonomy): domain Archaea; kingdom Methanobacteriati; phylum Methanobacteriota; class Methanomicrobia; order Methanosarcinales; family Methanosarcinaceae; genus Methanohalophilus; species Methanohalophilus portucalensis. The sequence continues at coordinate 108,016 of NZ_CP017881.1, forward strand.
TGACCCTGATGAATGAGTCTGGAACACTGACGGATAAGATTACTTTTAAAGAACTCGGTGTTGACACAGTCGGAAATGTTTCCTATCAGAATGTAACAGAGGTCGGAGAAACGTTCAACATTGCTAATGTAATGCAATGGGGATATCCAACCAATATTACACTGAATCTGACAGGTGGACAGGGTGAATATACATGGAGTTTTAACGAAACAGTTGATTTCAATGCTGGAGATATAAATGCATTCACCTCAATAATCCCAGGCAGTATAACTGGCCAGGTAACAAATACCTCAGGAGCACCTCTTGAAGATGTATTTGTTCAAATTGAAGATATGGAGCAGTACAATGCAAGTACTAACCCAAGTGGTATTTATATCATCGAAAGAGTACCTGCAGGCACTTACAATGTGACAGCCGGTATTGCCGACTACATGAGCAATACAAGTGAATCGGTGGTTGTGAATGCAGCCCAACCTACAACTGGTGTCAACTTTGAACTTATAAGTACAGACTCAACTCTTGGTGATCTTCAAGTCAACCCGGGAACTCTGGACCCTGCATTTGATGCTTTGGAGACAGATTACAATGTATCGGTAAGCCATACCGTAGATGAAATTAATCTTACAGCTATTCTTTCCTACCCGCAGGCAAGTATTACCATAAACAATTCTGCCTACAACGTTGGTAACGAAAAGACAGTCGCACTGCAAGACCCAGGAGAATCAACTGAGATAGCTATTGTTGTGACTGCCGAAGATCAGACAAGCACCAGCACATACAATGTCACGGTGGAAAGAGCAGCAGTACCAACATACAATGTAACGTTCAATGTTACAGATGGAACCATACCAATTGAAGGGGCCCAGATTAACATTTCAGAGAATACACTTACAACAAACGAATCGGGTATATCCAGTATCGATCTGATAAACGGAACCTATGATTATAATATAACAGCCAAAGGATATTATCCTGAAAACGGCAGTGTAACAGTGGAAGGTTCACCCGTTGAAATACAGGTCAACATGGATGCCATACCGGTTATCAGGGATGCCAGTGTAGGAATAACAGAGGGTAGTGTTGTTTTCTCATATGAATTCTATAATGAGACGGGTTCATTGTTTACATACGGTGATGCACTTGCAAGCCCCTATCTACTTAACAACACAAGTTCAACTGTGACCTTGGTGAATGAGTCTGGAGCATTGACGAATACCATTACTCTTGAAGAACTCGGTATTGATGCAGCTGGAAATGTTTCTTATCAGAATGTAACAGAGGTCGGAGAAACGTTCAACATTGCTAATATAATGCAATGGGGATATCCAACCAATATTACACTGAATCTGACAGGTGGACAGGGTGAATATAAATGGGTGCTAGAAGAGACCATTAACCTTACATCATCTGACATTGCTGCCTTCATGAAAATGGTAAGTACACCTCCTGATGGAGATCTTCTTGATGCTGCTGCAGGTTCGGACTTTATGGCAGTGCTCTTTACAAGGGACGGGGATCTCTATCATAAACAGATTGGAGCAGAGGAGACCTGGTCCTCTGAGATTCTTGTCAATAAATCTGCCAGTGAAGGAAAGATTGTTGTCGATAGCGGGGATAAAACACATGTGACTTATACCACAAACAACGGAACGATTGCCTACAGAACAATGGACAATGGCGGGTGGACAGGTGCCCTCTACATAGGGTCCAATAATGCAGGCGAATGTTACTGGCCAGATGTAGATGTTGATTCAAGTAACGATCCACATATAATATATGTCGATACAATGGGCGATACTGCTGGAACAAGAAATCAACCTGACCTTATGTATGCATCCCTGAACAATGACGAGTTCAACAAGGTGCTTTTGGCAAGTGGTAATTATGATAGAGATTGGAAAATGGGGTCATATCCAGGAGAAAAACCTCCGCAAATAGCAATGGATGCTAACGATAATAGATATTACCTGTATCAATCAAGGTCATATAGCCATGACATGTTTGTCGACCATTCTAGAAGAATCGATGTTGTAGGAGCCAACACTGAAAGCCTGGGATCGATCAGTAGCAATACCAATAGATTCGATATCTATGATCTGAAAATCGTTGATTCCAAGCTCTATGCTCTCTACAGGGACGACGTCCATATAAAAGCCAATGAGATGAACATCGGTGCAGCTGGACAGATAACTTCACTCGTGGACAAGGTCGTCTTTGATGCAAGCTCTGCATACTCGCTGGATGTCGCATCGAGTGATATTGTCATCGGCAGCAAGGACGGAGATAATCTGAGAGTCCATTACAACGGTATCCCGGAGACAGCCACTGAGATCAATGTCAAAGGAGATGCTGTCTCGATTGTGCATATGGGCGGAAGTTTCTATGCTGCTTACACGGACAATGAGGATGGTATCATCAAATTTGTAGAAATTCACGAACCCATCCTTTAAATATGCAAATAACCCCATGAAGATGGGGTTATCTTTTTTTTGAGAAACATCATCTATTTCAGTACTTAGCTATTCTTTGAATCTTATATTCATTGGGTTTTTCTAATATTTATCTTGCAGTCGCCCTGGGTGTAATTATAGAATCGATAGCAATGGAAATTTTGAATGTAAAATATTATTCCCTTACACCTCATAAATAAGGAGTATTTTGCGTGTATGGATAATGCCAGTTAACTGGGAGCATTCTTACATAATTCAACCGAATGCGAAAACTTCGCATGCACCTGTTTGCTTGATTTTTCCGACTATGACGATTATGACAGTTTATTTGAATTCATAAATCTGTCATTCCTAAATCAAAAAGTTCAAAAAATTAATTTTTTCATATCTTTCTGTCGCTGAGATACAACATCGTGTGGCTGTGCCACACTCAAACTGGAAAAGCCGCAAGTGGAAAAGGAGGGCGGAATTGCTATAACATTTTTTTAGCATTTTTGAAAATTATGTATTGCTTTATATGGTTCGTTTTGGAAAATGGGTTGAAGCGAATCGCTAAATTATTTATAATTTAGTTTCTTCCTGCAAAACTACAAAAAGGGTACAATAGCCATACGTGTCTTCTGTATAGGTACGACTTTAGATTTCAAATTCAATGATACTTTGATGTATATGGCGGCAACTAACATAATGCACATTTTTCTTTCCACTAAATTCCTTCACTGTACAATGAATATCCTTGCATCACCTGATGCTGCTATCTCTCCAATTATAAAATTGTATTATTATATATAATTCACTTAAATGTATTTACCTCTTCATGTATATACGGAATGTCTCCTGGCAATGATTTTCCAGTATGTATGTCTGGAAACATTTAAATTATATTAATTAGATTCTATTACACGGATTTATTTATATTAATATATTAAGGGGAGATATTCAAGTAAACTAACTAGATAAAGGAACTGAAACACAGTTACTTAGATTTTCAATATCAAGCAATTTAATGACGTGAATTTTCATATGAATAAAGTAAGGTGAATTATATGTACGGACAAAATTTAAAATCTATAACAAAACAAAAATCGATATTATTGCCACTGTTGATTGTGACCTTGGTGGTCATGATGACGGGTGTGGCAGGTGCTACAGTATATGAGATACAACCTGCATATGAACTAATTAATGATGGTGATGTTGCACCAGCAGACAGTGATTTCATTCCGGTGATTGGTTTCAATCTTAACTCAACAGATGGTGAAATACTTGAATCTGTATCTTTCACTATTGAAGATACCGGGACGGGAGTGAAGAATTCTGATTTTGTTGAAGTAGCTTTGTTCAATTCAACTGACACAACCTTCAGTGGTGATGACCAAAAGATAGGAAACACAGGTTCGAGTGGTATATCGATTGGTTCTCCTACCAACATAGGTTCCAATACAGAGATTATATCTGATAGATCTGAAATGCGTTATTTTATAGCTATTAAAACAAACTCAAGCTGGTCTGATTCTGACCCTGCGGATTCAATAAAGGTCAGTGTTGCTTCAGGAACCTCTACTTATTTTATAAGTATTGATAATGTAGAGGCTACTGCCCTTACTGGAACAAATGTATTAACTGCAGATACAACACCTCCAGATGTTGATCTTTCTTATAATCTTACTAGGCCTGTTAAAGACTCAGATACTTTGAATATTACTGCAGACTTCAATGAATCAATTGATACAAATCCATCGATTTCTATTGATACTACTGGTGATGATCTCTCTTCTGCATCCATGTCTGGAAGTGGAGAAATTTGGTACTATGAGTATGATGTTCCGGCTGACAGTAATGGTATCGCAACTGTAACAATTGATGCTGTAGATCCTGCAGGCAATTCCAATAATGTTGCTACAAACAATATCTTTAAAATTGATAATGAAGTGCCTGCTTTGACCCTTGACACAATTGTTGACGGTAACGAGTTTGCTGACAATACAGTCTGGATCAACGGTACTTTCTCTGATGACATCTCTAATATCAGTAACAACACCCTTGTAATTACCGTCAATGATACTTCTTATGATTACACTGATATCGGTGGTGCATCCAACATAAGTTCATCTGCCTACAACTTCAGTCTCAGTCTTGGAGATGCTGATCATACTGTAAATGTTTCAGTTTCTGATGAAGCTGGTAACACCAATACCACTGACACTATCGACTTCTCCACCGATACCGAGGGACCAGTAATCGAACTTGACAGTATCAGTGAAGGTCAAAACCTCACAGATAGCATAGTCTGGATCAACGGTACTTACAGCGACAATGTAGTTGGAGTTGACAACAGTACGCTTGTCATTTCAGTCAACAATACTGAGACATCTTTCGACAGCATGCTGAATGATACGGGTACATTCAATTACTCACTGTCTCTTCCGGATGGCGACCACAATGTCACAATTGATGTAGATGACAATGTTGGTAATGCTGCAACACAAGTTCTGGCAAACTTCACTGTTGATGCTACAAAACCCACTCTGACCCTTGACACAATTGTTGAAGGTGACGAGTTTAATTACAGTACAGTCTGGATTAACGGTACCTTCTCTGATGGTATTACTGGTATCAATAACAGTACCCTTGAGATTCTGGTCAACGGCTCCACGATTGACTCGTCTGTAAGTGAAGAAGGTATTTACAATGCCTCTATAACTCTTCCAGATGATGAACACAATGTCACCGTCTCCATCGATGACTATGCTGGTAACACCAAAACCACTGACACTATCGACTTCTCCACCGATACCGAGGGACCAGTAATCGAACTTGACAGTATCAGTGAAGGTCAAAACCTCACAGATAGCATAGTCTGGATCAACGGTACTTACAGCGACAATGTAGTTGGAGTTGATAACAGTACGCTTGTCATTTCAGTCAACAATACTGAGACATCTTTCGACAGCATGCTGAATGATACGGGTACATTCAATTACTCACTGTCTCTTCCGGATGGCGACCACAATGTCACAATTGATGTAGATGACAATGTTGGTAATGCTGCAACACAAGTTCTGGCAAACTTCACTGTTGATGCTACAAAACCCACTCTGACCCTTGACACAATTGTTGAAGGTGACGAGTTTAATTACAGTACAGTCTGGATTAACGGTACCTTCTCTGATGGTATTACTGGTATCAATAACAGTACCCTTGAGATTCTGGTCAACGGCTCCACGATTGACTCGTCTGTAAGTGAAGAAGGTATTTACAATGCCTCTATAACTCTTCCAGATGATGAACACAATGTCACCGTCTCCATCGATGACTATGCTGGTAACACCAATACAACCAGTCTTGTCAACTTCTCCACCGATACCACAGCACCCGATGCAATCACCGGTGTGACAGTTGAAGACATAAAGAACACAGATGAAAGTCTGACTGTAAGTTGGGATGCAAGTGATGCGTCTGACTTTGGCAACTACAACATCTACATCAGCACAGAGAAAATCACTGATGTCTCAGAGATGACCCCTGAAGCAACTGTTGCTGATAATACCACAACACAGACTTCTCTGACCACAATAGGTGGAATATCTATTGAAGATGGTGTGGACTACTATGTGGCTGTGGCTGCAAACGACACTCTCGGCAACCAGAACAACACGGTGACCGATGCAGGACCTGTCAAGTCATTTGCAGACATGGATCTGGAACTTGATGAAGGATGGAACCTAGTTTCCACACCTGTCAGGTTGAATAACTCCAGTACCGAGGATGTGTTTGGTGACAGATATGTATTCTATTATGATGCTACAGAAGCAAACTGGATTTATCCTGAAAACATCGAACCTTGCAGAGGATACTGGGTATTCAGTGAAAGTTCAGGAATAGATTCTGTCAACCTTAAATTTGAATACATGCCTGTTGATGACAGTGTATCAAAGGCTCCTCCGACGCAGTCTCTTGCTGAAGGATGGAACATGATAGGTCATACCAGTACATCAGAAATGCCGGTAATTTTTGCTCTGGAATCTTTGGAGGATATTAGTTATGAAACTGGATTTAGCTATTATGCATATTCTCCTCAGGAGTCTATATCTGTAACACCCTATTACAGCAACCTCCTTATGTATTCTGATGGAAGATGGGATAGATATGCAAACTTTGAATTTTTCAATTTCAATGATTTTGAATATATGAACCCTGGCGATGGTTACTGGATATTCATGAAAGAAAACAAGACCTATGCAGCCATTGATAACTACTATAGGGAAGAGCAGAACATAAATTAAAACCATTTAACTGGCGCAGATGCGCCAGTTTCATTTATTTTAGGAGATAATTATGGTCAATAAATTAAGGAAAATATCCATTATCCTTTTTATATCAGTTTCTCTTCTTTTAATGGGAATATCTGTAGTTTTAGCAATGCCTTCAATACCCATGTCTGTTGATGGTAATATCACGATTGATAATGAACCAGCTCCTGTCGGTACTATTGTTACAGCTGAAATAGATGGGGAAACGGTAGACAAATATGTTGTCCAGGACGATGGATGGTACATGTTGACAATTGAAGGTGAAGCAGAGGATTCGGGCAAAACAATTGAATTTTTTATAAATGATAAAAACACGGGGATAACTGAAAATTGGGAATCGGGTTCGAATCTAAAAATTGATTTGGCAATATCTTCTGATATTTCTGACAGTAAATCTTCTTCATCGTCATCGTTCTCTAATTCGTATAATAATGACTCATATACTAATACTACATCAGAAAATACTTCAGAAAATGAAAGGCTTAATAACTCTCCATCTTCTGGCAATCAAAATGTAGAATTATCTGAAGAATCTGACTCTGAATATAAGTCTAATGATACTTCCAATCTTAATGAATCAAATAATAATTCATCTTTATCAAAGGAAACTCCTGGATTTGTCACAGTCAGCTGCATACTAACTTTGGTTATACTTTACATTATAAATATGTATAAGAGGGAATGATATATGCATTCAAACTACCGAGATTTAAACAAATTGTTTTTTACGATTCTGATATCATTATCTTTACTATCGATGCCGGTTACTGCAGAAGGAATACCTCCGCTTCCCAATGCATTCAGTGGGAATGTCACATTAAATGGTAATGAAGCTCCTGCTGGCACAGAAATAAATGCATATATAGATTATCAGAATGACACGAATCCAGATGGCTCTTTCATAGTTTCTACCCCTGGTTATTACAAATTATCTGTACAGGGGAACTCTGAGGACCATAAAAAGGATATTACGTTTATAATTAATAATTCTTCTGCAGTACAAACGGCAGAATTCAATATATATAGTCCTCCTCCACTAGATCTAGACCTCTCAACTAAGGGTGATAGTATAAGGAAATCCTCCGAAAATAGTTCGATGTTTAATAATATTACCACCCCAGAGGAAAAAGAGTTAACTAATAATTCTGAAAACAATTCTTCCTCAAATGTTTCAGAATCCCTAGATAGCCTTTCGATTTGGTTAATCTGTAGTTTGCTTGGAGTTGCTTTTGTAGTGGTTAAATTTGGACGTAAAGGTGGGATTTAATGAGTCGAATGAAAATAATTTCAAACATCATGCTAATTCTGTTGTTACTTGTATTTATGTTGCCTGCAGTTATGGCAGAAGAGTCTGTACCATCGGGGCCCAATATATTTGAAGGCAGTGTTCAGATAAATGATTCTGACGCAACAGTAGGTACTGTTATAGAAGTTTATATTGATTACACTAACAACAAAGTTCCCGATGGAAGCACCACAGTTGATGTGGAAGGTGACTATGAGATATATGTTTATCCAAACTCTAATGATGATATAGGTAAGGAAGTTACTTTTAAAGTGACAAACATCGATACAGCGGTGTCTGTTTTTAAAAATGGTCCTATCGTACGTCATCTCAATCTAACAGCTTATGACACAACACCTCCCACAATAGATTCACCAACTGTGGCATATCCAGAAGGTAAATCCATAGTGAAAAATGGTGATACTGTCACTGTATCTGCCAATGTAACCGATGAGGGTTCGCAGGTAGAAACTGTTTCCCTGGATGTCTCTGCAATAAATTCTTCTGCTTCAGATGTTGTAATGCAGGAAGATGACGGGACAACATATGATTGGAACGATAACAGTGCTGCAGATGCAGGACTTTATGGGGCAACGGTTGTTGTCAATACTGAAAATAATGGTGAACAAGCCCTGAGTATAGAAGCAGTGGATTATGTGGGCAATAACAATTCTTCGGAAGTTGGTTGTAATGTGGATAACACGCCCCCGATTGCGGTTCTTGATGATCCGTTGGATAACTCCCTTTTGAAGAATAATGAAATCACTTTCAACTTCAGCCTAACTGACAATCTTGATGACAGTGTGGATTGGACTCTCTATATTGATGGAGTTGAGAATGCAAGCGGTACTGGTTTAGATGAAATTTCTGAAACCGTAAGTGGTCTTTCTAAAGGTGTTCACACCTGGAATGTTTCCGTTGAGGATTCTGCCGGTAACACAAATGTCAGTACAACACATTCTTTCACTGTTGACACTGAGAAACCCACTATAACCCTTGATACAATCGAGGAAGCAGATTACTTTAATGACAGTACAGTCTGGATCAACGGTACTTACAACGATAATATAGTTGGAGTTGACAATAGTACTCTTGAAGTTCAGGTAAACGGCATTGTTCCATTGTTTGAAACCATGCTGAACGACACAGATTCATTTAACTACTCGCTCACTCTTGATGACAAAGTAGACCATAATGTAACAATTGGTGTGGATGATAATTTGGGTAATAGTAATACTACTGGTGTCGTAAACTTCACCGTTGATACCATAGAACCCACTTTGACTCTTGATACTATTCAAGAAGATGACGAATTTAATTACAGCAAAGTCTGGATTAATGGTACATTCTCCGATGATATCTCCAATGTCAACAACAGTACCCTTGTCATTACTGTCAATGATACACCTTATGACTACGATGCGATTGGGGAAGCCAGCATAAGTTCATCTGACTACAATTTCAGTCTCAGTCTTTCAGATGCTGACAATAATGTCACTGTCTCCATTTCTGACCATGCTGGTAACACCAATACAACCGGTCTTGTCAACTTCTCCACCGATATCACGCCTCCAGCAATAGATCTTGATAGTATCAGTGAAGGTGTGAACTTCAAGTATAGCACAGTCTGGATCAATGGTACTTACAGCGACAATGTAGTTGGAGTCGACAACAGCACCCTTGTAATTTCAGTCAACAATACCGATACTTCATTCGAAAGCATGATGGATGATACTGATTCATTCAATTACTCATTGTCTCTTCCGGATGGCGAGCATAATGTTACAATTGATGTAGCTGACAATGTTGGCAATGATGCAACGCAAGTTCTGAAGAATTTCAGTGTTGATACTGAAGGTCATACTTTAACCCTTGATACAATCGAGGAAGGAGATTACTTTACTGACAGTACAGTCTGGATCAACGGTACTTTCTCCGATGATACTAGCGGTATCAATACCAGTACTCTTGAAATCCTTGTCAACGGAACTTCAGTAGATTCAATTAATATAGTTGGCTCATCAAGTTACAATCATTCAATAAATCTTGAAGATGCTGAACATAATGTCACAGTTTCTGTTGAGAATAATGTAGGTCATTCAAGCACCACTGGTCCTGTTAATTTCAGTGTTGATACTATGCCACCAACTACCGACAATAATGCTCCAAAGGAACCTGCAGAGAATCCATTTACTATAACTTTCCAACCTCTTGACAATAATGGTGGTTCTGGTGTAAATGCCACTTTCTACAGAATAGATGATGGTGAATGGATAATTGGTGATTCCATAGATATCTATGAAGCCGGTGAATACACCATAGAATTTTACTCAGACGATATAGCAGGCAATGAGGAATCTACTAAGACCATAACTGTGAATCTGACTGAATCCGATACAGTTGCACCCGTAACAACAGACGATGCCCCATCAGGCTGGCAGAATGAGAGTTTCACTGTAAATTTAAGTGCCATTGATGAGGGTGGTTCTGGTGTAAATAAGACTTTATACAGGATGGGCGACGATTGGCTCTCAGGAACCTCTATCTTGATAGATACTCCTGGAAATCACACAATTGAATATTATTCAATAGATAAAGCAGGTAATGAGGAAACATCAAATGTCACATATGCTAAATATGACCCCGATGTACCGGGCATGAATGAGCAGAACATAACTCCTAAGTTAATATTGAACACTTCAACAGATACTGCGATTGTTACTGTCAATGTGACAGATCAGGTATCAGGTCTTGATAATGTGACTATTGACCTGACACCCATAGGAGAAAGTGTGTTTGAAATGGTTTCCAATGGAAATAACATCTATTCATATTCTATCTCTACGACTCATCCGGCAGGTGATTTCTCGTTCAATGTGACTGCAATTGATAATGCCGGTAATTCTGCAAATAAACCCTTGAAGCTGAATGTGTCTACATCGTATGAAGCAATCACTGAATACTCTGGTGAAGATGGTGAAGATGATTTATCTACGAGTGACATTGATCAGGCAATAGAGGATAATGAGGCTGGAGAAGTATCTGATGAAACAGTACTGGTGTTGATAGAGGAATATTTCAGCTAAGGAGTTCAAATTATGAATAATGTATCAAAAAAGACTATTGTGGTAATATTCCTGGCATTGCTGATGGCCATGCCTGCAGCAGCATCACCATCTTCAGAAAGAATACTTCCCGATTCTGTTAATACAGGTGAGGAATTCAATGTAACTATAAATGTCAGTAATTACGGCAACTTCTCAATGGTGAATGAAACATTACCCACAGGTTTCACTTTTGAGAATCTGGTTACTGATGACAATGTCAATGTGAATGATGACAATGTCAATGTGAATGATGGGGGATATCTTCTGTTTTATTTCTTCAGTCTGGATAACTTCACCTATACATTGAAAGCCCATTCTTCCGCAGGCACCTATGATTTTGATGGTTATCTGAATGATTCAACTACTACTATCAATGGTAGTCAATCTCTGAAGGTAAATTCTGTATCCGATCCTGATGACACTTCTTCCTCCTCCAGTGGGGGAGGGGGTGGTGGCGGTGGTGCCACAGGTGAAGCCTTTGAGAATATTGCATCAAAATATGCACAGCTGAGGACTGTTTCCATTGGAGCGGATATCAGTTATGAATTTGATGAAAGTGACATTATGTATGTCAATTTCAAAGGCAACACAAACTCCGGTCAGGTAAAGGTGCTCATCGAAGTGTTGAAAGATACTTCCACTCTGGTGGATGAAGGCGTACCAGGTCAGGCTTACCGCCACATCAATATCTGGGTGGGTAATTCTGCCTTTGATGAGGACAACATGGAAGATCCTGTAGTCGGTTTCAGGGTGAGCAAGGACTGGCTTTCTGATAATGGTGTTGAGCCGTCTTCAGTCTCTCTGTTCCACTATGACAATGGCTGGGAGCAGCTGGTAACCACTCAGACAGATGAGGACGATGATTACTTCTACTTCGAGGCAGAAGCAACCGCCTTTTCACCATTTGCAATTTCGGCGGTAACAGAAGAGGCTGTTTCAGAAGACGAAACTGATCAGGATGCAGATGAACCAGCCACCGATGAAGAGGAAACAGTTGAAGAGCCATCAACCGGGCAAGAGGATAAACAACCTGATAATTCTGTACCAGGTTTCAGTTCCATGCTTATGGTAGGCATTATAGGCTCTTTGTACGCACTATTCAGAAAGAAGGTTTAAAGTGAGGCATTAATTGCCCACTTCTTTATTTTTCAATTTTTTCTAAATAAAAGTGTATTTGAATAAACCTGAGTTTTTGCTTCATTTTCTCCATGAATAAGTATGTGATTTGTTCACGGTGATATACACTTTTGGATATTGTATAATGTTGCAAACAAAGTCACAAAAATTTGCCTCACTCACATCCATTTTTCGCACAGGCCTTTACTGTTGCAGTGCTGTCATCCCTTTTCTCCCCGGTCCCCCCGATCTCCAGCACCTGTTCTGCCTTGCTTCCATAACGGTAAGCAGCAATTCCCTTACACTTCAACCGGTAGGCCAGCATGTAGATCTCCCGGAAATCCTCCTCCGTAGCCTCATGGGGCAGGTTCACGGTCTTGGCAACGGCATTATCCACATGCTTCTGGAAAGCGGCCTGCATCCTCACATGCCATTGGGGTTTAATCTCCAGGGCGGTGGCAAAGACCCGTCTGGTCTCTTTGGGGATATTCAGGATGTTCTGGAGGGAGCCGGTTTCGGCGATTTCCTCCATCAGATGTTTGCTGTAGAACCCGTGTTTTCTTGCCATCTCCTCAAAAACAGGATCGATCTCTGTCAGCCGGGTTCCCATCACATTGCGCTGGTAGGTGAGGGCGAACATCGGTTCAATTCCTGAAGTGGTATTTGCAATTATGCTCAGGCTGCCTGTGGGGGCCACGGTATTCACCGTTGCATTGCGCATTGCAGGATAATCTTTTGCAAGAGTACTCCTGTGGAAATTCGGGAAACTGCCCCGCTGCTCACCTAGTTCCACAGATTTTTGCACGGCTTCTTCCCGGATGAACTTCATTACTTCTTCAGCTGTCGCAATTCCTTCCTCACAATCATAGGCAATCCCCAGGCGTGCCAGCATGGCGGCAAATCCCATGACACCCAGGCCGATCTTGCGGTTTTGTTTTGTCCTCTGCTCGATTTCCGGGAGGGGATATTTGTTGGCATCGATCACATTATCCAGGAAATGCACTCCTGTATCGACCGTTTCCTTCAATTTCTGCCAGTCGATTGCCCCTTCCTTAACCATCAGCGCCAGGTTGATCGAGCCGAGGTTGCAGGATTCATAGGGCAAAAGAGGCACCTCTCCGCAGGGATTTGTACTCTCGATTGTGCCGATTGCACTCATGGGATGTTTGCGGTTGATCTCATCCAGGAAAAGCAGGCCAGGATCTCCGGTCTGGCAGGCACACGTCACTATCCGGTCAAACATATCCCGTGCCTTTAATCTCTTCTTAACTTTACCGGTTCGGGGATTTACAAGGGCATAATCCCTGTCCTGGCTGACAGCCTCCATAAATTCATCCGTCACGCCCACCGAGAGATTGAAATTGCGCAGCATATCCTCCTTTTTCTTGGCCCCGATGAACTTGAAAATATCCGGATGGTCAACTCTCAGCACCCCCATATTGGCTCCCCTGCGCCTGCCGCCCTGCTTGATCACATCCGTTGCCTTATCAAAGATCGTCATAAAGGAAAGGGGCCCGGAAGCCACGCCTTCTGTGGAGCGCACAGGGTCTCCCTCCGGTCGCAGGTCTGAAAAGGAGAATCCTGTGCCGCCGCCGGATTGGTGGATGAGGCTCATATCCTGCAGGGATTTGAAGATACTTTTCAGGGAATCTTCCACAGGCAACACAAAACACGCACTCAATTGCCCCAGCTCGGTGCCCGCGTTCATGAGGGTTGGGGAATTGGGAAGGAACTCCAGATCTGCCATTACCTGATAAAAATCATCTTCAGTTTTATCCACACTGTATCCGTAGGTGCTGTCAACTCCGGCAATAGCCTTTGCAACCCTGCGGAACAACTCGTTGGGCTCTTCTGCGATTTTGCCCTTTGCATCCCTTAAAAGGTAGCGCTTTTCCAGCAACGTTTTTCCATTGGCGGACAATTTGGATTCGATCGTGTTATCCTCTTTATCCATACAAAACCCCATTTTAAGATTGGGTTAAGATGCTTTATAATTACCTCGCCTTTTCATGCACAATCCTGGCATTCATTACTTTCCCTTCTCTGTATCAGGGAATAGGTGATCATTATTGCCAGGAGCAACGCAAAGAAAGTTTTCACTTCTGCAGGCAGCAGGTCACTTGCACTTCCCGCAATGGCCGTTGCCTCAATTCCCAATCTAACGTATATGAGGTCGAGCAATATCCCAAATATAAGCGCAAAGAGGGCTATCATTGCAAGATAAATGGTAACAGCCTTTTTCCCCAAAAATTTCGTAACCATTGTAATGGTCGCAGCATTGGTGGCCGGTCCTGCAAGCAGGAACACAAACGCGGTACCCGGGCTCATCCCTTTGGCGATAAGGGCGGCTGCCAGGGGTGTGGAGGCGGTGGCGCAGATGTAGAGCGGGATTCCTACAAACAGCATCAGGATCATCGAACCAATCCCGCCTCCAAGGTAGCCTCCCACAATTTCCTCCGGGACAATATAGGAAATCACTCCTGCTATCAGCAGCCCCACAATGAGCCACTTTGCAATATCTCCCAGCAGTTCCACGTAAGCATATTTTATGGCATCAATGGCTCGCTCTTTCAGGCCTGCTTGACCGCAATCATCTCCATCGCAATCACAACCCGGATTTGTTACATCTTCCTTTTTTGAAAGCATAATGGGATTTGAGAGCGTATTTGTCACGTCCTTTTCCATAATATTGCTTGTAATTCCTGCTCCCACCGCGGTTATGAAGGTAGCAACAGGTCGGAATACCGTCATAATGGGATCAAGCAGGGCATAGGTGATTGCGATAGAATCAGCTCCGGTCTGGGGGGTCGATATCAAAAAGGACAGGGTGGCACCATTGTTTGCCCCTCTTTTTTTCAGGGACATTGCCGCAGGTATCACGCCACAGGAACATAGGGGCAGGGGAATACCGGCAATAGAAGCTTTGAGAACCGAACTGAATTTCCCGGCCCCGCTGCCAAGATGCCCGATAATCTTCTCATTGGAAACCACAAGTTCCAGCAGTCCTGCAATCCCAAAGCCGAGGAAAAGATAGGGTGCAGCCTCTTCGAAAAGGTACCAGGTCTCCTGTATTATTCCTGCCAGAATTTCCATGAAACTTTGTGCAATACTCATCGGTATTCCTCGATAATATGCTGTCTGCACGTTTCTATCAGCAGTCTGACATGCTCATCTGCAATGTAGTAGACTGCAAACCGCCCCTCTTTCCTGACCCTCACAAGGTCTAGCTGGCGCAGTATCCGCATATTATGGGATATTGCAGACTGTGAGGCTTCAAGTGCTTCACTGAGTTCACATACACACATATCCCTGTCTTTGAGTAAGAACAGGATATTCAGGCGTGCAGATGATTGCAGTGCCTGAAATATGGCAGACATGCGGGTAATTGTTTCAGGTGGGGGAATTGTGAGTTTTTCAATCTGGTTCTTATCCACACGTTTGCAAGGCAAATCATCCATGAACATATGATCAATCCTTCATGTATATGAATCTGTTTCTCTGTGGCATGGAAAATGAACTGTAAAATCTTCTTTCTCCATTACTTATCTAAATGATTCGGGTGAATAGTAGTATAGTTGTTATATAGGTGAGTGGATAATGCAATTATTGGAAATATGTTGTCTAAAGACAAATGGAAGGTACTAAAATGAAGGTTGTAGCATTCAATGGAAGTCCCAGGAAAGACGGGAACACCGCAAAGCTTGTCAAAAATGTATTTTCAGAACTCGAAAAGCAAGGAATTGAGACCGAACTGATTCAGCTGGGAGGCATCCCTGTAATGGGATGTACTGCCTGCATGAAGTGTTTTGAGAACAAGGATCGCCGATGTGTCATATCCAGTGATCTGATCAATGAATGTATCGGGAAGATGATTGAGGCTGATGGCATAATTATTGCAAGCCCTACATACTTTGCCGATCTGACTACGGAAACAAAAGCCCTGATTGACAGGGCGGGTTTTGTAGGCAAAGCAAATGATGAACTTTTCAAACATAAGGTAGCAGCAGCGGTTGTATCTGTCAGGAGAGCAGGCGCTCTTCACGCATTTGATTCCATTAACCACTTTTTCTTGATCTCCCAGATGGTCGTACCGGGTTCAAGCTACTGGAATATAGGAATGGGACTTGCTCCCGGCGATGTAGAGTCTGATACAGAAGGAATGCAGACGATGCAAAACCTGGGCCAGAATATGGCCTGGCTTATGAAAAAGATCAATGGCTGAGTAGCCATTTGTTTCCTTTTTTGTGGATACGTTTTTCCCGCGTATGAAAATGCGTGTCCGTAAACTCTCTTATTTTCCAGTCTCATCAAGTATATTTGGACAATTCATTACGGGCGCACACCAAGTTCCAGTTGTGTTGTCATTTTTTCCCCATCCCTGTAATACTCAAGTTCGATCTCGTCACCCGGCTGTTTTTCACTGATATGGGCTATGATCTGGTCACTGTTGAAGACTTCAACTCCGTCTACTCCTACAATAATATCCCCGTTGATGAAGATTCTTTCATCATTGATCCTTACCTCTTCGCCACTTTTCAGCCCGGCATCCTCGGCAGGTCCGTCTTCCACTACAACCACGACCATTACTCCTCTGGCTGCCTCATCATTAAGGTCCATGAAATCTGCTGCCCTGGGACTTACAGGGAGCATCTGTATACCGATCCAGGAATGTTCATATTCTCCTTTTTCTATTATGGCATCGGCAACCATCCGGGCTTTATTGGAAGGTATAGCAAAACCCAGATTATCTCCGCTACGTGCACGGTTGACCCCGATCACTTCCCCTGAGAGGTCAATAAGCGGCCCTCCTGAATTTCCCGGGTTTAACGGTGCATCGGTCTGTATAACATTGGGGATGGAAAATCCGTTTGTTGTGGGCATTGTCCTGCCCGTGGCACTGACGATTCCATGTGTTACACTTCCCTCAAGCCCAAAAGGAGTACCTATTGCCATAACCATCTGAGCAGGATTGATTATTGATGAGTTGGCCATTGGCAGGGGATAGGGTTGGCAGTTTTCATCACAGGGGACTTCATCGACCTTTAATACCGCAATATCAGAATATATGTCAGTGCCCGTGATCTCAGCATCCATTGCAACCCCGTTGCTGAAATATACTTCTACGGAATCAGCATTTTCCACGACATGCTGGTTCGTTATGATATGGCCTTCTGCATCATAAAGAAACCCCGATCCGCCACTTCTGAATTGGTCTCCGTCGATTTCCCCTTCAGTCCTTATGGATACAACCGAGTCAAAAACAAGTTTGTAAAGTTCTTCATAGGTCTCACCAGCGGTGCCATTGATATTGATTATGCCGGTAACACCACTTTCAGGATCATTAATTTGTGTGTTTTCCAGACTCCCATCATCATAAAGCACAGTTGTCAGGCTGATCCCGAGAACAAAACCAATCAGGAGGAACAATATTGCTATCAAGGGTAGTGTACTGCCCCTTTCCTCTTTAAGCAGCGAAGTTGAGAATTGCATCATAAGATATACTGTTGGGCTTGTTTATTTCCTTTTCTCTTTCTTTTTCAAAATCTGGAAAATATGCTGGCTGCGAGGTCTTCGAGTTCCTCCCTGTCTGGGTTGGAATCCACAATGGTATGCATCGATCCTCCGCCGTCATTTTCATAACGAGGAATTATATGCACATGGACATGAGGTACAGTTTGCCCGGCGACCAGGCCATTGTTGATCCCAATATTAACTCCCGGTGCATCAGTAACTGCAATGACTTTTTTAGCGATCCTGTTGACAGAAGCGAATAATTCGGCTGTCTTTTCCTCACTCATTTCCAGGAAACTTGCTATGTGTTCCTTTGGCAGGACAACGGTGTGTCCTCTGGATGTGGGATAGATGTCCAGAAATGCATAGGAATGTTCGTCTTCATAAACTTTATGTGAGGGAACTTCTCCTGATATTATTCTGCAGAATAAACAATCCATGTTTTTCACCTTTTGATATGTCTTCGTTCCTGTTTTATATTTATTGGCCTGTTGTTTTTGGCTACCCAAAAATTTATATTATACATTGTTGTAGTAAATGTATAAATTAGGTAAGCCTAACATTAGGTGTTTTAAAAAATGACTGAAAAAACATTGGATCTATTGGACGTGGGCCAGAATGCCCGTGTAATCCAGGTAAAGGGCAAAGGTCCTTCCAGGCGGCGCCTGCTTGAAATGGGAATGGTGCCTGGTGTTGGTCTTAGTGTGACCAAAAGAGCCCCGATGGGCGACCCGGTGGATTTCAAGTTGAAAGGCTACAACCTTTCCCTGCGCAAACAAGAGGCACAGATGGTTGTCGTTGAGGTTCTGGGAGGTATGTAATGACATCACGAATGCCTCTTACAATGTCCCCTCCAGGACAAACATGCCGAATTTGTGATGTGTGTGCCGGTAGAGGATTGAAAAGAAGGCTTGTGGAACTGGGCCTGACCCATAATTCCATCATCCAGCCCATTGGATGCAGTAGGGGTTGCCTCCTTGTATCGGTCAATGGTACACGTTTTGCTTTGGGCAGGGGTATGGCTACCAAAATTATGGTTGAACCTGTATGTGAAGGGGGTGCCCAGATTGGCTGAAAAAATAAAAGTTGCAGTGGCAGGTAACCCCAATGTGGGAAAAACCACGATATTCAATGCCCTTACAGGGTCACGCCAGAAGGTGGGTAACTGGCCCGGCGTTACTGTGGAAAAAAAGGTAGGAACAAAGAATCATAACGGGCATGTCCTGGAAATAATAGACTTGCCGGGCACTTACAGTTTAACGGCTTATTCAGCAGATGAGGTGGTTGCCAGGGATTATATCCTTGAAGAAAAACCTGATGTTGTTGTACAGGTGCTGGATTCCACAAATTTGGAAAGGAATCTTTATCTCACGACACAATTGCTTGAAATGGGCACCAATCTGATCCTTGCCTTGAACATGTCAGATCGTGCTGAAAGGCGCGGCGATTTTATTGATATCCAGAGGCTGGAAAGCCTTCTTGGTGTTTCCGCTATTAAAACTGTTGCAGGTGAAGGCAAAGGAATAGATGCACTTCTTGATTCTATCGTGGCAAAAAAAGAGCAGAACATACCCCTGCCTCATGAAATCGGTTATGGTGGCATGGTGGAAGAGAAGATCTATGCGCTGGAGGAAATAATTAAAGATGACCCGGAAGTATTCAAACACTATCCCCCTCGCTGGATAGCTTTAAAATTGCTAGAAGGTGATGAGGATGTCATTAAAAAATTATCTTCAGAAAGCATTAAAGGAAAAGTACAGGATTTCCTGTCGGCTATCGACAATGAGGAATACGAAGTCGAGATGGCTGACAAGAGGTATCAGTTTATAAGTACCCTGATGCCTCAGGTTTGTACAACCTGTGCTGAAGAAGTATCCCCCTCGGATATGGTTGATAAAGTAGTCACTAACAAGTATCTGGGTATTCCCATATTCCTGATACTTATGTGGGGCATGTTCGAGCTGACCTTTGCTTTTGCCACTCCTTTCATGGAACTGATCGACATGTTCTTCGGGTGGCTGGCAGCAGCGGTTGCCTCTAACATTGAAACCGCCTGGCTTGCTTCCCTTCTGGGTGATGGTATCATCGCCGGTGTAGGTTCTGTGCTGCTTTTTGTGCCCAATATTTTCATCCTGTTCTTCGTCATCGCCCTGTTTGAAAGCAGTGGCTACATGGCACGTGCGGCATTCATTATGGACAAACTCATGTATACAATGGGGCTGCAGGGTAAATCCTTCATTCCGATGCTCATGGGTTTTGGCTGTTCAGTTCCGGCTATTATGGCAACCCGTACACTGGAGGATGAAAAGGACAGGTTAATCACAATGATGGTCACACCTTTCATGTCCTGTGGTGCCAGGTTGCCTGTTTACATCCTGCTTGCGGGAACATTTTTCGGCAGGCAGGCAGGTTCGGTAATCTTCGGCCTGTATGTACTGGGAATACTTGTGGCTATTGTTTCGGCCAAACTTTTCAGGATATTTCTTGCCAGGGGTAAACCTTCTCCCTTTATAATGGAACTTCCTCCGTATACCAAACCTTTATTGAAGGATTCCCTGCGGCATATGTGGAATGAGGGCTACCTTTACCTCAGGAAGGTCGGGACAGTAATTATCACAGGAGTTGTGCTGATCTGGATGCTTGCCTATTTCCCGCAAGGCGCTGAATATGGCAGTGCTGGGAGTCTGATAGGTTCGCTGGGTAAATTGATTGAGCCTCTAGTAGCCCCACTTGGCTTTGACTGGAAGATAGCCGTTGCACTGGTCTTCGGGTTTGTCGCAAAGGAAATTGTAGTTGGTTCCCTGGGAACCCTGTACGGTACCGGGGGAGGCGAAGCATTGTCCTCCGCTCTCATGTCAGATCCGGGTTTCACTCCTGCAATAGCTCTGGGTCTAATGGTATTCACTCTGCTCTATGTGCCCTGTATAGGAGCTGTTGCAGTTATAAAGAAGGAAACGGGTTCATGGAAATGGATGTTTTTCCAGGCGGCATATTCAACAGCAGTGGCCTGGGTACTGGCACTGGTGACAGTTCTTGTCGCAAATTTGGTTCTTTAATGAGGTGTATTTGATGGAAAGAAATTACAGTGGTTTGAAGTTCTTTTCCCTTTTGTGGGGAATACTGTATGTGGTCGCAGGTCTGATTCAGGTTGGCAAGGGAGTGGGGCTTTTGCCAGTTTCCTTTTTATCCTCCAGTCTGCTACCTGCTGAGCTGGCCGGGGGTCTTGTGCTTGTGGTAATCGGTGCAGTATTTTTCGTTGCAATCTTTGAGTTTTCAAAGGACTCATTTGAAGGGTCTGCCTATGCTTATGTAGGGATACTGCTCTGCCTGGTATTCGGCATTCTGTATTTCCTGAGTATGGTAGCAGATCTTATCAATGCCTATATACTTGCCATGGAAGGTTACGAAGAATGGACATTTGTTGACAGTTTCAAACCAGCATTGTATCTGGGCATTTTATCCGGGGTTGTATATGCTGTCTGGAAAAACAGGTTTAAACCGGTAAATCAGGGAGGATTTTAAGATGGTTCTGGGATACAAGTATGTATTGAAAAAAATGGCAGAAATGGATCAAAGGGGCAGCATCTCCTTCAATGCCCTGTCTGCAGGAATGAATATGAATACACGGCAGCTGAGGGGCATGCTGGAGGTAATGGAGAATATGGGGCATGTAAGCAAAATTGGGGATGCCAATGCCAGCCCCGATCTTCTTTCCTGTGGCACCTGTAAATCCTGTGGATGCTGTAATAGTGGGATTTCCTATGGTACTACATACCAGCTTACCGATAAAGGTCGGAGGGTATGCAGTACATGATTACTTTGATTGGTCCGCCCGGAAGCCAAATGGTATGATATCACTCCCTTTTTGCAACAACACCATATCTCCGTTTGGCAAACGAGTTTCCGGTCGGATCATTCATCTTTTTTATTCAGGTCAATTGGAGAAAAGTATCAATCCACAGGCCTTCTGACCAGGGATCCGTCACGCATCTTGATCGTTATATATTTGCCTTCTTCCCCGGCTTCATATTTATTGTAACGCAAAACCTCGAATCTGCCGGCATCTGTGAGTTTCCTTATTGTGCGTATATCTTCGCGGCCGATTTTCCCTTTTTTTGCAGGTGGGTCAATATTGGCCTTTTTCTTTGAATATATGGTCCCGCCTTTCATGTCCGTCCCGACATGGCTGCCTGCATCCTCTGCCAGCAGTATTCCGTTTTTCATGTATGCACCGGCAAAGGCTTCACATTTACCCTCTACGTAAACTGTTCCACCATTGAGGTGGGCTGCAGTATTCATGCCGCTATCCCCTTTGATCAGCAACATTCCTCTTTCCATTAGTAATCCGCTTCCGTTGCCTGTATTTCCTTCTACTGTTATGCTGGATTCACAGTTGCAACGGGCTGCCAGGGTATTGCGCAGGATTCCATCATTGAGCAGGAGATTATTTCCTTCCAGTTTGTTTCGCAGAAGTTTTTGCTGCAATTCCTTGCAGACCAATTCCGTTATTGACACGAATTTGCGATATCCTTCCCTATCGGATTGCACTTCCACCATATTTCCCATGGGTTCCCCAATGTTGCCCTTTATGTATAGGTTGCCGGCTACCATTCCCATCCCTGCTTCAGCTCCAACATCACCGTCTATTATGATGTTGCCGGCATTTTCTATCTTCCCGCTGCCTCCAAGATGGGATATGCTGGTGCCCATGCCCTGTGCAAGCCTTTTTCCGACATCACCTATAATCTGTACAGTATCTTTTTTTTTGAGATGATCGACCATTTCCCTGTATGTGTACTCTGTGCCTTGCTGGTAGGGGATGAGAGAGTCCGGGTTGAAATCACTATTCCAGCAAAAGTTGTAAGTATAATCACAGAGGTTGTCCGGCGGATTTGATAGTTCGATCGTGATCATGTTTCCACCTTTAACCATGAATGAGTGCAGGCAGACAGCGGGTACAGACCCAGATGCTTTCTTTTCCATGTCTCAGGGGCATCAGGTATCTCTCGTTTTCATCCCTGTCACACTTAAAGCAGTGTATTGACCCGGCTTCGTTGCCTTTTTCTTTTTTCTCCTGCATTTCCTTGACTGCCTGTGGATTGAAATCCATTGTCTGCCTTTCTTCAATTGATATTGCATCCTGTGGACAGACTCCGATACAGAATCCCATGCCATCGCACAGTTCTTCAGATACGACTTTAGCCTTACCATCTATTATCTGGATGGCACCCTCGGCACAGGGGCTGACACATTTTCCACAACCATTGCATTTTTCCTCGTCTATTTTGACTATCATCCGATTTACCATTTTCAATCCTTCCGTTAATGATGTGTACCTTCAACAACTTCAATTCCTGCATTTTCCAGTGTCTGCCTTATTGAATCCACATGAGGACATTCCGGATAAATTTCCATCTGCATACAGGAACTGAGATGTACTGTTTCTACTCCGTGTTTTTTCAGGGACCGGGCAAGCCTGAACACCCTTCTTCCCGCGCATCCGCCGCATGTGAAAAATGCGGTCATTTCTGTATTTTCATCGTAATCACTAAAAGCAACTGTTTTTTCATTGAATGCCCTGAAACATCCTATTCCCGGGCAGGTTTCTGCAACAATAGCACAGCGAACTACTGCTATTTTCTTGTTATCTGGCATTTGCATTCTCCTTTTGTGCATTATCCAGTGCAGAGTCCACACTTTCCCGGACAATATAGCCTGCTTTGTGCAATATGGTATCCCCGATCTCAGGATCATTATCCATACTTGCAGTACAGGGATAGGCATGATGGGCAGAGGAAACAGTTTCCTTGAAATCTGCAGCTTCGGTATAGACAAGTTTGCGGGCAACAAACCATGTGCATCCGCAGGGAGCATCCCTGATTACCCGTGCGGTTGTGATTTCCTCATTATCAAGTATTATTTCAATTTTGGGTTTCCCAAATCCCATTTCAACAAATCTGTCTATTACAGGTTGGCCTGTTTTCTCAAGGCTGCAAAAAGGCTTGGGGAAAGTATATTCGATTCCCTCATTCTGAAGTTTTTCTGCAACCTGGCGGACAAGGCCTGCCGGGGCAAGTTTAGGATTCTCAACAGGTGCAATCACGCCTTTTGCATGTGCTTTTTTCGCAACTGTGGGCAGGCCAGCAAACAGGTCAGGATGCAGATCCATTGCAAGGAGCAGGTCACAGGGTTTCAGGTCAGCAGGCAGGTATTCTTCCGGCTCTTCCACAAATTCAGGCAGATCTGCAGGCAATTCATGGATTTCTGTAAGGAACCCTGAATATGATTTGCGTCCCTGTCGACAGTGATCGCAGGCTTCCCCACAGGATGTGCAGAACTGATCAGAATTTATGAGATTGCCCAGCACCTTTTTCCCGAATTCCCCGCTGTACAGGACACTTATTCTTATTGGTTGCGTATCTGCTAAGGTACGACCTCCTAGATATAATTTCTATACCAGGTATATTAGTAATACTGGTATATAAATAAGGGAGTATCTATTCAGATACCACCCAGTTCAGGAAGCCAGGCAATCTTGATTATGTAAAGGAGAATCAGGATCAGTATTGCCAGCAGGATCAGTTTTTTCATTTTGCAAAAGAAAAACCCGACAGATTTGCCGATTTTGAATATAAAATCCATTCCACCACCATACCACCTATTGTTTTCATTCTTCCACTACACGCAGGCGGTTCATTACATCGCCTGGTTTGATTTTATATACGACATCCATTCCCTCGATGACCTTTCCAAAAACCGTGTGCATACCGTCCAGGTGGGATTGAGGGGAATGGGTTATGAAGAACTGGCTTCCTCCGGTATCCTTGCCTGCGTGGGCCATTGACAGGGCACCTTTTGTGTGTTTTCGTGGATTGATCTCACATTTGATCGTGTAACCCGGCCCACCTGTTCCATCGCCCTTGGGGCATCCTCCCTGTATCACAAAATCAGGGATAACCCTGTGAAAGTCCAGGCCATTATAGAATCCCTGCTTGATAAGTTTTTCAAAATTGGCAACCGTGCGGGGTGCATCATTTTCAAATAATTCAAGGATAATATCTCCCTTGTCTGTCTCGATAATGGCTTTTTTCATTTTGCAACTCCGTTTTAATTTCATCTTGAGATTTGAATGATCAGTTTATAGTTATTTCGCTGGACTTCATTGAAAGATAAATTCCGGGACTCGAATCTTCAATGTTCAGCCGGACATACTCGCTGGTGTTATTGAATGTGACGGAAGTCGGTCCGACATCCTGGATTTCATCTTCCATTTCCCTGAAATAATTATACCAGAGGTCCCAGGTGTCTTCTGTTGGATATTTTGTGATGGTTACGTTTTCTGTATAACCGTTTATAGTTTCAACAGAATTTGCCGTTATGTAGAGGTTTTCCATATCATTACCCCTTCTTTCAATATCTCCTTTGAGAAGAATTGTATTAATTGAAAGGCCAACATCACCCGAACGATTTGATACCTGTATGGGTGGCTGCGTCTTGAATACAACCCCGTCTTTCTGCTGAAGTATGAGGGCTCCACTATCATAGATATACTGCTGGTCCACCATGAAATTGTAGTCAGATTCCATCTTAAGAGTACCTTTGCTAATTTCGGAATTGTTCATGGTGATTATACGTGTGTTGTTTACATAGGTTACATTTGTTGTCCGATTTGTGGTCTGATACTCAAAAATTTGTGAGGATTCAGCAACACCATCATAATTTACGTAATCAAAGAGATAATTTCCTCCAAGTTTCATGTAATGCTGTATTAGGTCATAAAGGGGAGCGGAATCACTGATATTATAATTTGTACCGTTAATCAATAAGGGTTGATTTGATTTTTTTAAGGTTAAATTGGTATCTTTTGTTAAACAATCAATGTGTAATACACGTGGGTCATTATTAAGGTATATTTTAGAGTCATCTGTTCCATCGAGTTTTATGTCCTCGCTAATCCATTTTTCGGAAGGATATCCTCCACTCAAAGAAATGCGAATATGTTTATCATTAACATCGGCATTTTTGAACTGAATCCATCTATTGTAAGTTGTTGTCCTGAAATGAATGTCAAAATTTTGAGCTAATTTGTCGTTGGCTGTATACTCTGATGGATCTTGCAGGAATTCAAATTGCATTGATGTTATTGGATTTGTCACATTAGTATCAAGCTCTTCAACCGCAATTCCGAAAGAATAAGGCAACATATTCGAAGGCACATACTCACTTTCAATGGTGGAAGTTATCAGTAACTTGCCTGCACTTTCATTAAGATCCAGATAACCCACGGAATTCGAGTCCTTTATGTAGGGCAGGTCATCCGTCCCCAGGTCTATCGATACCGTATTTGGGACGCTATTTGCGATTTCTGCCTGCTTTTTGAGTTCCAGCATGGAATGGTGTACCTGCTCACTGTGTGCGGCTTCATCATCGCTGACATAGATTGGGACCCAGGTGGAGGTAAATACTGACATGAACGTTACAAGGATAGCCAGGAGGAGTATAGCCCCCACAACTATCGAGACTGCCTCTGTGTCTTCATTCAGGTTTTTCATTCGATCAGCCCCTGGGAAGGCTTGTGTATCAGGTTAATATCTGTATTATTTGTGTCAAGGGTGATAGTGGTGCCTATGGACCATTCATTGCTGGAGTTGAGAGGAGAGGAATTATTAATTGTAATTTCCTGGCCATGTACCATGAATTTGAGTTCCTCAACATCCACCGGCTCGCCTCCCATGTGCACAACATCTACATTGGATCCGTTTGGTTCAATGTCAACATCGATGTGGGGGATATCCATCGGAGGCTGGAGGTTGAATATAGCAATCGCTACGATCGTTGCCATCAGCACCGTAATCGTTATCATCAGCACCGTTCCCACAACATCCGATACGCCGCTTTCATCGGCCTGCAAACATCTCCCTCTCTGCATGATTAACATCTCTGCAATATTATACAGTAACAGTAATGTTGTCCTCTATTATATTTAAAGATACTATTAAAATAGGCACTGCATGGTTTGAGAAATAATTAGAAGAGAATAACCGGAATAAAAAAAGAAAATGGAAAGGAGAGTAGATAAAGTAATATCCGGAGATATTACTTTGCAAGATCGTAGTTCTGGTTTACGATCTTCAGGGCGCAGAAGTTTCCGCACATGGTACATGCATCTGTGTCTTCCGGTGCACGGCTGTTCCTGACATCACGTGCAAGTTCCGGGTCAAGTGCCAGACTGTACATCTTCTCCCAGTCAAGTTCACGGCGTGCCCTTGCCATTGCAAGATCCTGATCACGCTTGTTGAGTTTGACCATATCACCTACGTGGGCTGCGATCTTGGATGTCTTGACACCTTCGATAACATCTTCCTTATTTGGCAGGGCAAGGTGCTCTGCGGGGGTTACATAGCACAGGAAGTCACAGCCAGCGGCTGCGGACTGGGATGCACCGATTGCGGTGACGATGTGGTCACGTCCCGGAGCAACATCGGTGATGAGTGGGCCGAGCATGTAGAATGGCTTGTGGTCACTCATGGACTTCATGAGTTTGACGTTCATATCCACCTCGTCCAGTGGAACATGGCCAGGACCTTCTACAATAACCTGGAGGTCATATTCGTCGTGGGCCCTCTGGGCACATTCGGAGTTGATGATCAGTTCCTGGATCTGTGCACGGTCGGTTGCATCGTGGATAGCACCGGCACGCATTCCATTGCCTGTTGAAAGGGTGACTTCGTGTTCCTTGAGGATTTCACAGAGATAGTCGAAGTCCGCGTAAAGGGGATTTTCCTTTTCGTTGTGGAGCATCCAGGAGCTCATGAAAGCACCTCCGCGGGAGCAAAGTCCGCCATAGCGGCCATGAGCTTTAAGCCTGTCCAGTACGATATTATTGACACCGGTGTGGATTGCCATGAAGTTTGTACCGAGTTTTGCCTGTTCCTCGGTTGCATTCCACAGGTCGTCTTCTGTCATGTGGACGATGGAACCGTCCCTTTTGGCTGCTGAGATAAAGGCCTGGTAGAGTGGTACTGAACCTACGGACAGGTCAATTGCGTCACAGACCTTTTTCCTGATTCCGAGGAAATCTCCGCCGGTACCCAGTTCCATAAGGGTGTCTGCGCCGGCTGCCTGTGCTGCCTTTGCTTTTTCGATTTCAAGATTCTCATCGACGATATCGGAAGATGCTCCGATGGAAGCGTTCACTTTTGTAGTAAGCCCTTCTCCAATACCACACACTCTGATGTCCCTGTAGGGGGTAACAGGTATAACGATTCTTCCGGCTGCAATTCCGCGGCGCACAAATTCAGGCTCAACACCTTCGATTTCTGCAACCTTCTTCATCTCTTCGGTAATAGTTCCGTTCTTGGCATCTGTTACGATTGACATGTTTTTACCTCGTTTTAATGATGGGAAATGGGTACATATTTTATTTAAACCTTATTAAAAAATCAATTTGTGTTGATGTAAAGTAGTTTTGAGTTTGCTTTCTATTCTAATTGTGATGCACATGCATAATTAGTTAGAAGTATGCAGGTAACGTTTTTTGATATTTATGCACAAAAAATAAATCATATATAAGTAACAAAATATGATTTCTCAAAAGTAAAGTGAAGTTGTTTATAGGTCCCTTCTGGCAAATTCATCTTTGCTGGCGGCGAAGGGTACGCATTGTCTCCCTGTGGAGGGATACTACAAGATCACTTAGCATTCCGAATATGAACATCTGGATTCCCGAAATAATGAGCAACGCTGTCAGGATGGTCATTGGTATATGGGTAATACCTATCATCCATTCACTTACGACATAGATTCCCAGCAATATGCCACAAAGAGTAAGTATAGCACCGATTATCCCGAAATAGAACATCGGGTTGTGAAATTTGGCCATTTTATAGATCGTACTGCCAATCCCAAAACCATCAGTCAGGGGGTTGAGTTTCGTATCTCCTTCATCAGGACGCGGCCTGTAGGCTATTGGAACGACTTCTACGCGATGCTCTTTTTTCATACTGTCAACAGCAATCTCTGATTCGATCTCAAAACCCGTCTCATGGAGCTCCAGTTCCCGGATTGCCTGGTTTGTGAATCCCCTGTAGCCAGACAGGATATCCACAAGATTTTTCCTGTAAATGATACTAAAAAATTTATTAAGCATCTTGTTGCCGATCAGGTTCAGTTTTGTAAAAGCACCCGCATCAAAATCTGCAAACCGGTTGCCAATAACATGGTCTGCCCTTCCTGTTTCCAGTGGTTCAAGCATTGAATGAACGTCTTTTGCAAGATAGGTTCCATCCCCGTCGATCATAATGACATAAGGGTCATCTATCATTGAAAGAGCATCCTGGACAGCCTGGCCTTTTCCTTTCCCTGTCTGGGCAACAACTCTTGCGCCCATACTTTTGGCAATTTCCTGTGTATCATCAGAGCTATTGCCATCAATAACAAAAATATTTCCGAAACCTTCGGTATTGAAATCTTCAATAAGCTGGCCGATGGTGACACCCTCATTCAATGTGGGTATGAGGATGCAAACATCTTCCCTGTAGTCTTCAGTCACGTTATTCCCTTTACAGGAGGCCCATATTGTCCAGCTGTTGTCTTACTACCTCTACTCCTTCTTCGCAGTTTTCCGGGGATTTGCCACCGGTAACCACCAGTTTTCCGGAACTGAATATCAGTACGACAACTTTTGGCTCATCGATCCTGTAAACGAGTCCCGGGAACTGTTCAGGTTCATATTCGATATTCTCAAGACCGAGTCCGATTGCGATTGCATTAAGGTTGAGTACAGCTTTGAGGTCAGCGGAGGCGACAATGTTCTGTACGGTGATATCCGGTTTTTCAAGGGTATCTATGCCAATGCCGTTGAGTTTTTTGGCCATGTCCGCAATTACTGTGTGTACATCATCTACGTTTTTGGCACCTGTACAGACCACTTTCCCCGATGTGAAAACAAGAAATGCCGCCTTTGGGTTTGATACGCGGTATACGAGACCGGGGAATTTCTGCTTGTTATATTCTGCTCCTTCAAATTCAGCTTCGATCTTTGTAAGGTCGAATTCCTCGGCAAGTTTGGTGGAAGCTACCACATTTTCTATTTTAATGTTATAATCTGTCATATTCTCAGGTCCTTGGAAATTGAAGCAAATAATTCCAGATAGTTTATATATTCTTATAGTTTCTTAATTTAAATACCTATTTAAATAGCTTTACCTTATTCTGCCTTCCGCAGACCTTTGATAACAGCATCATACTTGCTTTTGACTCTCTCTATAAGGCCACCTTCCAGGTTACGATGGCTTGGGACAAGGATATCCGCTTCCCTTCCGATTTCCTCTCCTGCAGTGTTTGTTTCATAATCCGGGGCAATCAGTATTCCATCTTTTGAAACACCGATATGCAGATCTTTAACAATGCGTGCCACCATCTCGGTTTCCGGGGTGGCCCTGGCACTTATGGTCATGGCTCTTGATCGGTATTCATTCTTTAGTTCCTCGAGCAGCTCCAGGGTTTCCTTTACCCTGGCCGGATCTCCCTCGCTTTTTAGTATATTGACGGCTTCAGCAAGATCGTCAAATGTAGTGGATCCGACTTCGATAATCTCTCCTGAATAATGCTTTTCTACCTCTTCCTTATATCCCCGGGAAATAACCATTTTGTAAACCGTATCAAGGGTCTGACGTTCTTCCTCGGTGGGATTATAAGCATCTACCATGCGGTAATCTTTGATTCCACACATCTGTGCCAGGGATTCATGCATTGGGGTAAATCCTACAAACCTGCGTCCAAGCCAGCGGTCAAGTCCTTCTTTGCCACTTTGTTGTTTTGAAAGTTCTATCATCTTGTTGCGGATAAGTTCGGGTTTATTGTCCTCAAGACCGAAATAATCTGCAAAAAGAGGGGTGGTGGAGAGTAGTTTTGTCCTGCCTTGGGGAGTGCTTTCAATAAATCCCCGATCTTGTAATTCCCGGATATGATCATATGCCTTGTTGCCGCGCATATCTACAATATCCGATTGTACTACAGGCTGATGATAGGCTATCATGGAAAGGGTGCGTAGCATGGGAGAATTCAGCTCCCGGGGTGCAAAGGGACGGATTATATCAGAATACTTTGATCTGACCTGCATGACATATCTTTCACCCAGGTCCACGATCTCCAGCCCTGCTTCCCTTTCTTCATATTCCCGGATTAGGGTTTCTACAATTTTTGTGACCTGTTTTTTATCTTTGTCAAGTATCTTTTGCAGCTTTTGTATCTCAACTGCACTGCCTGCTGCAAAAAGTGCAGCTTCAACAATTTCCCTGTCGGACATTTTTCAAACCAACCCCTTTCAAACAGGCTGCTCTTTATTTCCATAAGAGTATATATACAATTCTCCGAAGAGTTCATCCTGTCTCAAACAGATTTTCCTCTGGGAAGCCATGAAAAGGAGGGATAGGTAAGTCATTACCCTTTCTGAACGGGAGGGTATAGGATCTGTGATCTCAGTAAAACTGACCTTTTCTTTTCCCTGCAGAATCTCTTCAATTATTTCTTCCAGGTCTTCGACACGCCCCTTTATGTCTTCCTCATGAGCAATACCAAGCACATCTTCAGTGGTAGGCTCCTCTTCCATGTGGAGGACACGTTTTTGTCGCCTCTGGGTCCTTCTGGATTCAACATTTTCTGCCTTTTTCAATTCGTTTATAAGTTCCTGCAGGGTCACAGGTCTTGTAGCAGCGCGGCGAATAGGCAATTTGGGTACGGGGTAGTCTTCTTCATTCTGGAATTCGAGATCATCATCAGGTATATCATCATCGGGTTCTTCATCTTCTTCCTGTATGATACCTGTGGATTTCATTCTGAGGAGAATGGAAGCATAAAGCAGTGTTCTGCCTGAGATCCTGAGATCCATTATCTTCATTTCTTCTATTTTTTCCAGGAATTTATCCGTAATCTCTACAATATCAATATCCCAGGGATTGATACTTTCACTTTTTGCAAGGTTTACGAGGATCTCTACAGGTTCACAGAGCACATCATCTGATAATTCCAGTTCTTCTTCGTCAACACCCAGTTCCTTCAAGGTTTTCAGGAATTCAGGGTCAATACCCTGTCCCATGTTTTCCAGCAACGGGATTTCATCGTTTTTTACCGATGTACTGTTCACCGTATTTTCACACCCGTAATACTTGTGATATTATCCTGCTGCATTGTTACACCTATTGTGCGCTCGGCAGCTTCTATCATCGGTTTTCTCAAAGAGACAACTATGAACTGGGCATTGCTTGCTGCCTTTTTAACACGTCTGGCAACCCTTTCAGCATTTGCTCCGTCAAGGAACATATCGATCTCATCAAAAGCATAGAAAGGTGCGGGACGATATTGCTGGATAGCAAATAAAAATGCAAGGGCAGTGAGACTCTTTTCTCCGCCCGACATCGCTTCCAGTCGCTGCAGGGTTTTGTCCCGGGGCTGGGCTTTGAGGGTCATGCCTCCGGAGAAAGGGTCTTCCTCATTGTCCAGTACAAGTTCCCCGACACCATCGGAAAGCTCATTGAAGATTTCCTTGAATGCATCATTGATGCCATTATAGGTCTCCATGAATGTCTCTTTTTTAAGGTTATCATACTGGTCGATACGATCCAGGATCTGCTCTCTTTCATTGAACAGGATTGCCCTGCGGCTTTTGAGATCAACAATTCTCTGCTCCACTTCCTCATATTCATCGATTGCCCGCATATTCACAGGTTCCAGGGCTTCCATTGCCTTTTCAATCGAAGTTATCCTTGTACGCACGGTTTCGTAACCCGGGACTTCATCAGTCTCTTCAAGGCCGCGACGTGCGATCTCTTCGCGGAGCTGTTCAATTTGTTCCTTCACGGCATCCAGTGTGGCTTCAAGTGCCATTTTCTGGTTCTCTGCCTTCTCATAGCGGCTCTTGACCCTATCAACTTCATCACGTTGGGTTGAGTAGGCCATTTCCTTATTCTCTCTTTCTCCCTGAAGCTCGCGAAGTTCACCTGTGAGTTCTTCTTCACGTTGTTTCTTTTCTTCCAGTTCACTTTCCAGGGAAGTGATCTTATTCTTGAGTTCTTCTATACGCTCTTTTAATGTGCCCTTTTTCTCATCCATCTGGGCGATTTGTTCCCGATTTTGTTCCATTTTCTCGGTTGCGTATTTTTTATCGAGTTCAAGAGCGTTGATCTGTCCGTCGATATCCCTTATTCTTCCGTCCAGGCGGCGCAGTTCCTCATCAAGGGATTCTGCCTGCTTATTGAGCTCGGGAATTTCCGAATCGGCGAGTTTTTCCTCGATCTGCGTTATGTTCTGTTGCAGGGATTGTTCCCTTTCTTCCAGATGCTCTTTCTTCTCAACGGTCTCATTCATCTCCGTTCGCATCTGCTGGCGTTCTTCCTCGATCTGCTTGAGTTCCTCATCTTTGCTATTGAGCAACTTTTCAAGAGTCTCTCCGCGATTACCAATCTCCTCGAATTGCATCTGTTTGCGTGCGATCTCGTTCTCATACTGCTGGATTTCCTTGTTGGTGTTTGAAATATGCCCCTCGGTAGTATCCAGTTTATTGATCGCATTGCTTCTGCGTGATTCCAGTTTGGTAAGTTCTTCGGATATCCTGACAAGTTTATCTTTTTCAGATGCTGCAAATGACAGGCCGGACTTGCGCTGGGAGCCACCGCTCATTGCCCCGCTTTTTTCAACGATCTCACCTTCCAGCGTTACCATACGCAGCCCGCCCATCAGTTTTCGGGCGTTTTCAAGGGTGTCAACAACAAGGGTGTCCCGGAATACATACCAGAAGGCTGCTTCGAACTTCGGGTCAAAATCTATGAGATCAATAGCATACCCGATTAC
This sequence comes from Methanohalophilus portucalensis, assembly GCF_002761295.1. Lineage (NCBI taxonomy): Archaea > Methanobacteriati > Methanobacteriota > Methanomicrobia > Methanosarcinales > Methanosarcinaceae > Methanohalophilus > Methanohalophilus portucalensis. The sequence continues at coordinate 141,647 of NZ_CP017881.1, forward strand.
ACCTTCCCTGTCGGAGAGGTTTTTGTAGGGCCTGCGTGCTTCCATCTTATTCAGGGGCAGGAAGGTTGCCCTGCCTGATCTCTGGCGTTTCAGGTAAGCAATCGCCCGGGAAGCATCTTCGTCCGTATCCACCACGACAGCCTGCATTCGCCCCCCTGCAGCGATTCCCAGGGCGGTTGAATATTTCTGGTTTACTTTTCCCAGCTCTGCTATGGTGCCATAAATACCGGGCAGGCCATGTTTGTCTTTTTCCTTGATTACCGCGTCTACTGCCCTGGAATACCTGCTTGTGTCCTCTGCTGCCCTCACACGGGCTTCAAGCATTGCATAGTCCTGTTGTTTGCTGCGTATGTCACTTTCCAGATCACTGACAACCTTTTTTATCTGAGAACGATTGCTTTCCAGGTCATCAAGGTCTTTTGTCAACCCTTCTATCTTTTCGTTGAGTTTGTCAATATCATACTGGACGGATTTGGTATCGCTTTCAGAGGACTTGGCCTTCTCCTTTGCCTGCCTGATCTCATCTTCTATTTCTGCTACATCTGAAGATTTGCGACGCAGGGAATCCAGCAGCCTGTCCTCGTTACGCATGAGCTCGTTTTTCTGGGTTTTTAGCTGTTCCAGTTCGTCCTTATTTGCAGAAAGTTCGTCCCTTGTTCGCGCAAATTTTTCATCCACATCGGCGATTTTGCTCTGCAGTAACATCCTCTGGGTACGTTTTTCAGAAATTTCCGATTGCAGGGTTTCCTTCTGGAAACTGTGTTCCTTAATCTTTTCTTCGATGCCATCTACCTTGCCCTTTGATTCATCGATTTCCAGGAAAAACCTGCGTCTTGCGGCATCGATCTCATCGATTTCCTGACCTGCATATTCAATACGATCGCTGCATCCCGAGATTTCTCCACGAATCTCTTCAATTCGCCTTTTTACCTCGATCTGCTCATCTTCGCCCATCTTCTGGATGCGCTGGTTAAGTAAGCGTAATTCTTCTTCCCTTTGTTCCAGGACATCTTTTTTCTGTTTAAGTTCTGAGGAGATTTCTTCCAATTTTTCCTGCTGGGCGTCGTATTCCTGACCGACTCCTTCAAGTTCGGTTTTTGCATCCTTGAGTTTAGAAAGCAGCACGAAACCCTCAAACTTCATCTTTTCTTCCTTGAGGGACTGGTATTTGACAGCCTGGTCACGTTCTCCCTGAAGCTTTTCCTTTTGCTTGTCCACTTCATCTATCAGGATATCTGCCCGTTCAATGCGCTCCCTTACAACTTCAAGTTCATTGAGTGCTCTCTCCTTCTTATTGTCAAACTCTGCTACCCCGGCAATCTCATCTATGATCTTGCGTCGCTCCCCGGCGGTCATTGTGATGATTCTTGTGACGTCTCCCTGCATTACGACATTGTATCCTTCGGGTGTGACCCTTGCCTTTGCAAGATAATTATGTACATCACCAAGACTTACCGATTTGCCGTTGAAGTAGAAATAGCTGTAGTAACCGCTGTCTGTACTACGCACCTTCCGGCTAATCACAACTTCATCGTTGTCAACAGGAAGTTCCCTGTCCTTGTTATCAAAATAGATGGTAACCTGGGCATTGTCCGGATTTTTGCTTTTTTCCCCGTTATATATGAGGTCGGTAAGTTTTTCCGCTCTCAATGTGCGGGAGCTGGACAATCCCAGGACAAAAAGTATACCATCAATTATATTGGATTTTCCACTTCCGTTGGGGCCTGAAATAGTTGTGAAATCATCAAAAAAAGGGATTTTTACTTTTTTCCCGAATGATTTGAAATTCAGAAATTCTATCTTTTTTATATACACGCCAATCCTCTTTGGGCTTTAGAACGATTTCTTCTTCCTGACGATTATTTCAGAATCCTCATCTTTGTTTTCGACAGTTTCGTATTCACATTCACTTTTATTTTCCAGAGGTCCCTTATCACCGGCAATTATGTATTCACAATTCTCGTTCTGGGTTTCTGGCTTGATGGTCTTTTCCACTTTGCGATTCTCACTTTCAGCAACGATGTACTCATCTTTTTCCTCTTCAGAAACCTCATTTTCCTGATTTTTCTCAGAAGGCATCATTTTATCGACATCCCTGATCTGGAAATGCATACGAGGTTTTCTTTTTTGTTCGGGGGAAGACCGGGATCTCTCAGGGGTATCGTTACTGGTTTCTGCAGGTTGGGTTACAGGCTCCTTTTCCTCGTTATAAGCATCCGGACTGGCTGTTTCTTCTTCATATTTGCTCCATGCATCGGACTCCCTTTCACCGGGTTGCTGTTTGTTTGCCTGTTCCATTTCCCGGATACGCGATTTCTGATCCAGGAGTTCCTCAAGGATTCCATTTATGTTTGTAGAAATTTCCTTGACCTGTTGCTCAAGTTCGACCAGCCTCTTGTTTATATCCATATCATTTCTCAATTCTTCCCGCAGTTCTGTTATAATAGAACTCTTGAGGTTTGTTTTGATATCGGATATTTCCTCTTCTTTGTTCCTGATCTGCTTTTCAAGACGTTCAATAATTAAATCTCTCTGCCCGGATTCCATCCAATTCCTCGCAAAACGTTCATTCCCTCAATATGAATATGATTTATTTATTCTTATAAATATTCTATTTAAATTATTCTTATATGCTTTCATTGCGCAATAATGGAAGATATATTTGTCGTGGGATCTTTCTGGACTTCAAATACATTATCAGCCGAATCGATAAGGGTTTCATCGTGGGATACTATCAGTATCTGGCCGACTCCCATGTCCCTCATGAGATCTATTAACTTTAAAAGCTGGTGCACATGTCCCCTGTCCAGGAACACAGTGGGTTCATCCATGATCAGAGGGGGCATTTCATTACGGTATTCCCCGCCGGCCAGTCCTTCTGAAAGCAACCTGTAAATAGCACATCTTAAAACAAGGTTAAAGATCGCCCGCTCTCCACCGCTCAACAATTTGGGTTCCAGTGGAGTCCCATCCTTTTCATAGATGGTAAGCTCATAATCAGTATCCAGCTGTATATGTGAGTAGGCATTATTGGTGTACATAAAGGAAAAGATTTCATTGAGCAATCTGTCCAGTGCATCAATATTGCGTGTACGCAGGTCTGCACGCAATCTCATGTACATATCTTCCAGGCTTTCTACATCACTTTTTACAGCTTTGAGATACTTTTCCCGGTTATTGAATACTTTTAGTTTTTCCTGCAACGCTTTTTTCCTTTTGAGGTTGGTTTCGATTTGCCCTATTTCCTTTAAAAGACCCGTTTTTTGTTTGTTCTTTTCTTCAATATCCCCGATTATTTTTTGATAAGCTTGCTGGAACTCATGCAATTTCTTCTCCAGTTTTTCGATATTTTCCTTGCCAAGTTCGTTTTCAAGTTGCTTTTTATTCCTTTTTTTCTCTGCTATCTGTTCATCAATGAAACGCACATTTTCCTGAATATCCGCAATACCTGTTTTCAGGTGTTGATGATCACTCTGCATTTGTGTATGATCATGTCTTATTTTTATCAGGTATTTTGCACTTTCAAGATTTTCTTTTATTTTATTATGATGCTCAGTGGCAGTGTTTACAGTTTGCTGTATTTCTTTTATTTCATCTTCGGCTCTTTTAATGTCTTTTTCAATTTTCCCTATCCTTTCTGAAAATTCCTGTTTTTTCTTTTCATCCTCCTGGTTTTGTTTCTTCAATTCCTCATTGTAGGAGGTCAGGTTTTCCTGTTTTTGATTTATAAGCAATTGCTTCTGTCTTTTTTCATCGACCTGTTTTTTTATTTTGCCTGCCTCTTTTAAGGTGGCAATTTTCTCTTCAGCCCTTTGTGTATCCTGGGTAAGTTTTCCCAATTGCTCCTCAAGCTCTTTTCTCTGTAATTCTTCCTCCTTTGTATCATTGGCAATGGTCGAGCCCTGCAGGTCCTGTCCACATGTGGGGCAGGCTCCTTTTTCCAGCAGGTTTCTATGTTCTGTGAGTGTTTTTGAGATCTGGTCTAGCCGGGTTCTGACTTCTTTTTCTTTTCCATGGAGATGACGTTGCTTGTTCAAAAGCAGGTCTTCCAATTCCTCCAGATTGTCCAGTTTCCCCTGGTCAAAACCCATTGATTGGGCATTTTCAAGGAGTTTCCCGATCTCGTCTTCCAGCACCGAATACTCCTGGTTGATTTCCTCTATTTCCTTTAACCGACCCTTTTCCTGAGTGGATCTTTTTTTGATTGCTTCTTCCAGTGCACTGAGATTTTGTTTTGTTTCAGTCAGGCCTTTCTGTGAATTTTCCCTTTCCTGTAGTTTCAGGCCCTGTTTGTTTTTTATTTGACTGATTTTTTCATAGGCATCCCGCTCTTCTTTTTCTGTACGGGCAGTGAAATTGTCCACATCTGTGGTTTCGTCAAGTCCGAAATAATCATATAATTCCTGTATTTTGTTTTCAATTTCCAGAATGGATTTGTGGAGCCTGTCTCCCTCCTTCCTTTTACTTTCCAGGGATGTGAGAGCTTCTTTTTTCCGTTTTTCCAGTCCGCTTATTCCCCTGTCCAGTTCATCGATCTGCTTTTGGGTTCTGGTATATTGCTCGATGTGCTGGCGATCCTTTTCGATACGAGTGCTGGTTCTGTCTCGCATCGTCTCCAGATTCGCAACTTCCTGTTGCAATTGCTTCAAATCCGTATTCAACTGATTTTTCCTGGCAACGGGTTTGGTTGCATCGATTGCTTCAATCTCTTCCTGCTGGTCCTTAATCCGGGCATGAGTTTCAGTGATATGTCTCCCCACACCGGTCCTGGCACTTTTTGCCCTCTCCCGGTACTCTTCCAGCCTGCCTATTTGCAAAAGGTCATCTATCATCCTCTGCCTGTCTTTTTTGCGGGCATTGATGAGAACGTCAATATCTCCCTGCCTGATATATACACAGTTCTTATAGGCTTCCTCATCCATGCGCAGCAGATTTCGAATGGACTCATACGTCTGTGTGGCCTGGTTTACAACTACTTCCCCGTCTATCTCCAGATAAGATCTGGTGGTGGAGGCTTTGCCTGTTTCGGGATTGTTGCGAAATTCCTGGATTGCAGCATACTCCTGTCCCTTGTGCTCAAATTCGAGATTAATTGCAGCTTCTTCACATCCCTTGCGCACCAGGTCTGCAAGTACGAAATCTTTTGGTATACCCCTGTGACCGAACAGTCCCACAAAACAGGCTTCAAGAAGGCTGGATTTTCCACTTCCGTTGACTCCCGAAACCACAGTTACCCCATCGTTGAAATCAATCTCGAGATCACTGTAACTGCGTATGTTTTTCACTTTAAGCCGCTTAAATCTCAAAGATAATCCCCCAGATTGTACTGTCGTGGAACCTTTGTTTTCTGTGGTTTTTGCTCAACATCCTTGTCCACTGCATCGGTTTCCTTTTTCTTCTTCCCTGGAGGCCGGGATTTTTTATCTTCTCCCTTTTCAGCGAAAACAGGTTCCTCCTTTTGGGATGGCTCTTCTTTCCGGTTATTTTCAACTTGTTTTTGCCGGTGAATGTTTAAAGGAATTTCCTGGCTGAAATCCGTTTGTTCTATCATCGTTGCTATAGAAGCTTCTGTTTTGTGGTCGATGGTGGTTTTAGGTATGGACAGGTCCCTTATGATTTCATCAATCAACAGGCCTGCATCTGTAAGGTCCATTTTCTTGATTTCTTCCCGGGCAGCAATGTCGGGATCTGAAAATATTATTTCAGTTTGATTTTCAGTCTCGTCAGGGCGATCGTTTCGCAAATCGGATATGCGACTGACCAGTACTCCCTGCTTATCAAGAAATTCTTCTATCTCACTGTAGGCAATATCTACCTGTGAATTGCCTTTTAATTCAATAAAAACGACTTTCTCCTTCACATCATATTCGCGGATCGTATTGAAAATATCACGGTATGCATCATTCTCATCCTTGATGTCCACGGCTATGTGCAAAAATTCTCTCGTATTTATCTGTCGCCTGCCTATATCAATGTCATTTTGTGAAACAGTGATTACATTATAGCCTCTGGGTTCTTCCTCTGCAGCACTGTTCCTTTCTGTGCTTCCACAGTAGGTAACCCATGTATTTTCCACCTTTGTTTTTTCATACTTGTGATAATCCCCGAGCAATATTGCATCCAGTGCACAGGGGAATGAATGGATTACTTCAGCCACATCCCATTCTCCAAAAGGAAATGGTTTCATTAGCTGATGCATTACAAGGATATTATGTGTAGCTTCCTGGGTGGTTTCAAAAACGGAGTAGTCAAAAGACTGTATCTTTGGTCGGGGGATACTGTCTATACCATAAATCGCAATATTGCCTGCCATAAAAGGGCTGTTGCCCAGGCGCCTGACCAGACGCATGTTTTCCAGCAGATCTAACCACTGTGTTTGCTGTTTGCTTTCATGATTACCCACAATTCCCAGCAGGGGGATTTCGGCTACTTTTAATTTAGACATTATCTGAATTGTTTCGAGAATGTCTTCCAGGGTGGGATTGCGGGAATCGAACAGGTCTCCGGCATGAATTACAGCATCGACTTTCATGTTAATGGCATCATCAATTACCTTTTCAAAGGCTTCCAGAAAATCCCGCCGGCGTACATCGCTGTGATATTGCCGATAACCAATATGTGTATCAGCAGTATGTATTAACCTGATTTCTCTATCCATTACAGCATCCCTTTCAACATAATGTCAGCCTCTATTTAAAAAGGCACTGGAGGAAAGTTTTAAATTCTTTTGTTTATTAATATTGCCGCTGGCAGCTTAAAAGGGGAATAAGTCCTGAAGGAGTATGATAATGTCAAATGAAATTATTTTCGGTGGGGTTGAAAGGGTACCAGATGTACGTATGCTTTATGATATGGCTGAAGTTGTTTATGACAAAAAATGGCTTGAAGGAAGGGAAAATGAAGAGCTCTATTATATGTACAGGGACCTTTCCCAAAACCCTGGCGATCTTGATAAAATAAAATCACATAACCTCAGGTATGATATCACAATAATACCTCCGGCAATGTTGGGAGTGGAATATGTAAAAACAGCCGGTCATTATCATCCGCAGGTGCCGGGCAGCAATCTTTCCTATGCAGAGGTTTATCAGGTACATGAAGGCAGTGCCACCTATCTTCTCCAGAAAGTTAATGATGGTAAGGTTGAGGATGTTGTGGTTGTGGAAGCCAGCGCAATGGACGTGGTGGTTGTGCCTCCCGGGTACGGTCATATTACAATCAATGCATCGGATTCAACCCTCAAAATGGCCAACTGGGTATGTCGTGATTTTTCCTCGGTGTATGAGCCTGTAAGAAACAAAAAAGGCGGTGCCTATTATTTACTTGAAGATGGTTTTATAAAGAATTCTGCATACTCTAAGGTGCCTGAAATACGTCATGTTAAACCTATGGATGTGCCTGAATTCGGCCTTTTCAGGAAAGAGGATATGTACGGATTGGTTGAAGATCTTTCCCGGCTGGAATTCCTGACAGTGCCTGAAAAGTATACTGATATTTTCAGTCAGGTTATCAATGAGTAAACATATAAGCGATTGTGTATATTTTCCATAAAAACGATTTAAGGGTGTATCAATGCAGGATAAACGTGGTGTTGTGCAGTTCACGTCTTCAAAGATCGAAGACCTTATGTTCAGGACCACACTGGACTTAAAAAGTATGGAGGGGGATATAATTGTCAACCTCTCCATTGCTGATGCGGATGATATTGTCGATGTACTGGAGTTTTTGAAGCTTACTTCCAACAGCGGCCTTTCAGTAAGTCCTTTCTTAAAGGTCCTGGAAAGCGGAGACGTCATAGGTGATCTAACCATACCGGAGGGGAAGGTAGGCATCGCTACAATGTGTAGTATGACCATAGACGGGGTCTTGCTAAAATCGGGAATTATGACAAATCCCAAATTCGGGGGAGTTGTGCAGATACGCAATGGTCTGCCCGTAAGGTTTACTGATGTCCTGACCTATACCAGCACCACAATCGATCCTCTAGAAGTGCTCATGTCGCAGGACATTACTTCTGTAACCCGAATGCTTCAGACCGGTTCGGGTAAGATTCTTGCAAACTTAAGGGAAGTCCATCTTGCAAAAAGGGATGAGATCAACAGTGTTCTTTCGGGAATGATGGATATTGGGATTAATGGTATCCTGGAGGTAGGAGATCCCAACAGCCGTGTACTGGATGTTCCTGTGGAACGTGATCATCTTGGTGTGGTGGTTATTGGCGGCACCAACCCGATGGCTATTATGAAAGAACAGGGAATCAATATCCGCACCAATGCAATGTCTACACTGATGGATATCAATTCCATGGACAAAATCGAGGACTATTTCTAACTTTAGTTTTTCTGGAATTGGCTTCCTATTATTTCATCCAGCTTATTGAGGAACTCGTTTCTGCCCGTTGCAGGTATTGTCGCTCCTGCTGCAATGTCATGCCCTCCTCCTGCGCCGTTCACGGAGCCGGCAGCATCTGACATTGCCTGTGATAGGTTGAGTCCCTTCCTGATAAGGTCCTGTGTTCCCCGTGCGGATACTTTCACACCATCATCTGAATCCGCAAAGGCAATTATAGGCTTGTCCCGTCTCCCTGCAGAAGTAATACTCATACCGGCGATAATTCCTACAATCGTTTCTTTGATCTTGTTTCCTGCATCAAAATATTGTATGTGGTCCAGTTGTGTAATGCCATTTTCTTTCACAAGTTTTAGGCCGTTGACAAGATTTTGCCTGTGTTCTCCAAGAAGCTTCTTTGCATCCTCGTAAGCCTTTCCCCGTTCTCCCATGCATACGGCCAGTCCGGTCTCTGCATGGTCATAGCGTGCGGTGGCATTGAGCAGTGTGGAAAATTCGGAAGCATCCCGCATTTCCGTTCCTTCACGTTCATTGAGCAGGACATAAACTTCCCCGATCAATCTCTCAACCTTAAAGGGTTGAAGCCCGGATTTGATACAATGTTGCATGACCCCGGATATTATTCTCTGTTTTTCTGCAGATTCAAGATCAATCCAGCGTCTCCATCGTTCATCGCCCCCAAACCGGATATTCATGTCATGGAGAAAGCCTATGCATGCATCCTCGTCACCTGACAGGCCCGGCAGGAATGGATCAGAAGAAAATTGGAGCAGTTTATAGACCGGGCGGGTTTGTTTGCCAAAAAGGGTGATATCTTTTTCATAACTCAGATGGCCGTTTTTCACTCCTTCTTCAAGTAGCAGGCGGTTAACACCTGTCAAATGCCCTTTTTTGAGGTGTTGCATGTCTCCGATAGCACCAACCATGGCTATGTCAACCAGATCTTTATTCTGGCCAATCTCATTTGCAAGGATGTAGGTTGTTCCGGAGCCGCTTAATTGATATGATCCGTTAGCACCGAAAAGATGGGGATTGAGGTGATATTTCCCTTCTCCGCGAGGCTGGTGATGATCTGAAACTATTGCATTGATACCATTTGCATTTATGCTGTCCAGCATGCCGCTTCCCAGATCTGTGAAGATTGCAAGTTGCGGATTTATGTTTGCGATGTCTTCTATGATATTGTCATCCAGCTGTTTTACAAACCTCATTTCATAATTGATACCTGCACGTTGCAGGGCTTTACATATTATTCCGGCAGAAGTCAGGCCGTCTGCGTCAATGTGGGATACTACATATACAGATTCGTGTTTCTGTATTTCTGTATTACATTCTCTTGCATGTTCTTTCATTGATCTGAGTACTTTTTCTATATGTCATTCCCCCGTGTGCATCCATTTATTTTGCTTGACCCATTTTTCAGGTTCGATATGATATGCGTCACCCTTTCTTTCAAGCTTTGAATAAAGTTTAATTTCATCAATTGTGTATTTCAGTTCTCCTGATTCGTATTTTTCCTCGATGTCTTTCCAGGGGATTATATAGGCTTGTCGGGATTTCCCGGATCCCTGTCGTAATTCAACAACCAGAAAACCTGCCCTCCCGGACCTTCTCAGGTATTCCGATATGCGTATTACCTGATGTGCCCCATTTTTGTCTATGGTGAAATGCTGGCTGAAATAAAGTGCATTGGCCCCCTTTTCAGTTGAAATACTCTTGCACTCTATCCCTAAATAAAAGTCCGGGTTCAAAGAATCTACCATCACATCCAAAAACTGGGGTGTGAAACGATGTTGTTTAATGCGGTGGGCTATCGCTTTTATATTGCAATTCTCAAAATAATCATTGAAAGACTGCACAAGTTTCCTTTCGAATTCTGTCATAACAGCTCTTTACCACCTTTTCTGATACATTCCATCGGTATTATTTTTATAGCTTGTCTTTATTTGCGTTAATTTCATGTATGAAGTTGAACATGTAAGTTTTCATGAGTAAAAAGAGCATTGAAATTCTGCTGGCTGTGGGTTCAGTAACCCTTTTCGCCGTTATGCTTATTCTTGTGCATTCCCTGGGAATGGCAAACGAGGGATACGGCTATGTGGTGTCACTGATGATTTTTGTACTTGTAGTCTCAGTGGTAGGGCTTAAACTCCCTTCACTGGGATAATTAGTATAAGACAGGTTAAAAAGAGAAAGCTGAAGATCCCTTGAAGGGATCCTTACTTCTTTTTGTAGAATCAGGAATTCTGTTTCATCAGGAAAGTTATGAAATCCGGGCTTAAGCGGGTTTCTTTCACCATCTTGTCGGTAATTTCTTCTTCGGCAAGCCCTTCTTTCCTGTATTCTTCAATACGGTCATACACACTTCTGGATACTTCAGAATACTCGTTTATATCTTTCCTGTGTCCCCATACATCGCCTTCAAGTAAGTCAATACCCTGCATTTCAAGATACATTCTTGCAGAGCTGGATATTGTTCTTTTATAGGAGCTGGGAATGTGCAGGGCTTTTACATTGGGACATTTCATCACAAGGGAAAAAATATCCGTATTGGATGGCCTGAATGCGAGGTGAATTATCTCCTCATTTTCATCCAGGGTCTCGATTTCTTCTTTAGAACTAACTACTCTTATTTTCATTTTTGGTCCCTTCTTCTTTGATGTCAATTTTTCGGGAGGTATAAAATCCTTTCAAAACTGACCTCTAATTGTATATACATTAGTTATTCTATATAAATTTTGTTAGGTCGGATTTAATTTAAATTCAAGGCGATTTGTATTAATATTTCCTGATGTTTCATTTTTAAATGAAACTCCCATTTAATCTCTGATTAAATGTGAATGGAAAAAGTTGAATTATAGGATACAAAGGATGTTTTCTTGTATTAGCTTTGATAAAAAGAAATGTTAATCAACTTGCTGCACTAAATATCCACAGGAGGTTAAAGATTGAAAGCTATAGATATAGGAAAAGTGCACATTGACTGGCTGGGGCATGCCGGATTCAGGTTGCGGGGCAACAACCTGGTGGTATATATTGACCCTTATGATATTGGCGGCTACATTGGCTATGAAGACCAGGCCGATGTACTGCTTATCACTCATGAGCATTTCGACCACTGTTCCCCGCAGGATATTCAGAAGGTCAGGAAAAGTACGGCTACTACCCTGATCCCTACAAATTGCAGTCTGCAGTTTAGGGGAGATGCAAGAAGAATTGAAGCCGGGGATGTCCTCAGGGATGAACTTGCAATAAAGGGATTGAATATAGAAATAGTTGCAGCTTATAATATAGGCAAATCCTTCCATCCGCCCGGTGAAGGTGTGGGTTATGTGGTTGAGCTGGAAGGTTTGCGGATATATCATGCCGGGGATACAGATTTGATCGATGAAATGGCTTCCATTGAAGCTGATATCGTCCTGCTTCCTATTGGGGGAAATTATACTATGGATGAAAAGCAAGCTGCAGAAGCAGTTTCATGTATAAGGCCATCTTATGTCATACCAATGCATTATGGAAGTGTGGAGGGGACGGACGCAGACGTGGATCTCTTTAGAAAACTTGTAGAAAAAAGAAGTGAAGCAAAGGTAATTATTCTTGAAAACAATAGGGATTCCTGAATATTTGAGGTAGTTTGTGTGTCTAAATCCCGAAAAAAGCAGAAAAATCTCATGAAGGACGTGGCAAAACAGAGAATTGAACGCCTCTTCAAACTTGCAGAAGCATCATACAGTGTACACCCTCACAGAAGTGACAGGTATGTTACACTTGCACGCAGGATTGGTATGCGCTACAGGATCCGTTTGCCTGCCTCCCTTCGCAGAAGGGTGTGTCGTAGTTGTAATTCTTATCTTGTACCGGGTAGCAGTTCCAGGGTACGGTTGAAAAAAGGAACAGTGTGTATAACCTGTATGTCATGTGGCAGGAAAATGCACATTCCTTACAAATAATTCTTTTTTAAAATGATGAAATTAAGGCCTTTATAAGTAGGGCTGTAATTATGATGACAATTCCCATTGTAAGATATATTAATACATTACGATATACTTCCTCTTTTTCAGAACCTGGCCGAATCCCCCAGTGATTGCAATTTCCCTTTGAATTACAACCACCACATGAAGGAGTTTCTTCTTTAGGCTCAGGTCTCTGGATAACCGGGAGTTTTTTCATTTTATCTGACATGTATTAACTTTCTATTTTTCATTAAAAAAATGCTTGAAAAAATAATTAACGACGAGAGGGGGATTCGAACCCCCGAGGTGGCGAGCACCACAGGATTAGCAATCCTGCGCCATACCGGGCTTGGCTATCTCGTCCCGGGTAATGCACTCCATAAGCCAGTCATGTATATAAGATTTTCCTTGTATAAAGTGGCAGGCATGCATCCGGTTGCCATCATTCTCATTTTCCAGGGGACTGTGACCTCGCCTCCACCCCGCAACCCTGAGAGCGATGTATGTTCACGGTAAGTCTGCTCCCTTCCGGGCCTCGACCGGTTTCCGCGGTAAAGATAGAGGGCCGATTCTCCAACCAACCTCTCTAGCAACATCATCCAAACAGGACGGAGTTTCTTAGTTGAGGTCACAGGCTTGAAAATAATCCTGATGACTTCCTTCAGCTTCGTCTCCCGCATATCGGCGATTTCGGGTTACAGGTGACGCCGACCTACCCAGACTAGCCTGCCACCCCTAAATGTGGTTTGATACTTATAAAATTATTCCCCTGCAGATGCGTTCTTCAATATTGAAGAAAGTTAATTATAGCTGTAAACTTAATATTAAATGGTGATTTTATGGAGGAAATAATGGGTTTTGTAACAGGGAATACGAATCGACAAAAACTTCTTGAAATGCTGGCTTCCAAAGGTGAACTCGAGACATCCCGTATTGCAAAGAATATGCATCTTGCACAGCCTTCTGTTAATAGACTGGTGGAAGAGCTGATGGAAAAGGAACTTGTAGTGGAAAAAGAAGGCAAGTGCAGTCTTACAGAACTTGGTACAACAATTGAGAGGAAAGTGCAAAATCTCTGATTTATATTATCTCAATTCCGCCTTCTTTTATTTCATATTCTTTTATAAGGGGTTCACTGGCGGTTCCCCTTGACTTGATTATCTGGAACTGCCTTTTCATTCCTTTTTCAGTATCTGTCTGTTTAAGCAGGATTACATTATCCATTATGAAAGATGATTCCTTGCTCCTTATTTTTTCAGCCCCGCCGAAAAGTTCCGTGGTAAAAAGTGTCGTAACATTATGGCTTTTCAGGTAACCTACAAGGGAATGCAAAAATCCTCTTCTCTTAACTGGATCTATTATTGTGATTTCCACGTTCACAAGGCCATCTATTAGCAGTCTGGCAGGTTTTTTTTCCTCAACAATATTACTTATACGGTTGGAATATTCTGCATAACAGACGTTTTCGGTATCATAAGTGATTATACTAAGTTTTCCCTCGTCAATATAGGGTTGCAGGTCCCAGCCAAGATCACCTGTGGCTTTTATTATCTGGTCTACACTTTCATAAAAGGTGATGATAGCACAATTTTCCCCGTTTTCGAGCCCCTGTTGAATAAATTGCCATCCCATTATGGTTTTCCCGGTGCCTGGTTCTCCTCCTACAAGAATAGAACTTCCAGCCGGGACGCCTCCATTTAACATCTTGTCAACTTCATCGATGCCAGTGTCGACTTTTTTATCTTCAGGGGCCTGCTCCTCATATTTCAGATTCGGGTATGCCCTGAATCCGTGTGTGCTCACCTGATAATTGAATTTCTGGGTCATGCATTCATTACTGTAGGGGGGCTTGACTCCCGTCATCTTGATGATTTCCATCTGGTTGGAGGTCTGCATGCCCTGGTTGGTTCTGGACAGATAAATTATTCCATCTGCAAGGTGGCTGACCACATAATTGTGAATTTCATCTTTCATTAACTCGCCTGTCAAAAACACCAGGGAGTTGGATTCACGCACCATTGAGTCCAGGGTGTAGAAGAAACGCCTTCTCTCCTGTTCCACAAATCCAAATCCTATGGGTGTGATAGGGTCTATTACAAGTCTGTCTGGTTTTATGGATGATATCGTATTGTCCATCTCGATAAGGGTACTTAGTGGATCCTTTTCTGCAATCGGCCTGTTAATCTCATGTACTTCCACAGATTCATCCAGAAATTCAAAAGTGGAGAGGTACATCTTCAGCCGATCGGAATTTTCCGTGGTAATTGGTATATACAGGGTTTTTTCGCCAGCTTTTGCTGCATTTGACAGCATCTGCAGTGCCATAGTTGTCTTACCTACACCAGCTGTCCCCGCAATAAGAATGATCGAAGGGGACTTGAAACCACCCACTATTTCGTCCATGCCATCAATATGACAGGGGATTTCCCTCAATTCACTCATCATAAGTTCTTATGAATTAAGAATTACTTATACTTTCTTGATTTCGTTATGCATAGAAGTTAAACATGTTTGTTTCAGCTTTGATGTTCTAAATCACAGGTCTCAATTTCTTCGTTTCTTTCTATGAGTTGCTCTATGCGTTGTTCAGATTCTTGCAAAATGCTATTGCAGACGCCTGCAAGTTTTATTCCTCTCTCGAACATTTCCATGCTTTCCTGGAGGGATATCTGTCCGTTTTCAAGTTTTTCCACAATATCCTCGAGTTCGAGCAGGCTATCCTCAAAGTTCCTGTTTTCAGTGTTTGATGACATTTAGCATCCCTCATCCAAATTTTCTTTATGCTCCACTCTGCAACACCCATCCCTGAATTTCAATTGTAAACTCTGCCCCTTCTCAATATCAATAATACCGGTTATGGTCCCTCCCTCATCGGACTGTGCCACACAGTAACCACGGTCAAGAGTATTAAGGGGACTTACGGCATTCAATCGTCCTGCAAGGGCTCCGAGTTCTGCAACTTTAGTTTGCATTATATATTCCGTTCTGGATGTCAGGCGATATGTCACTTCATCCAGATGTTGGGTGCGCTGGTTGAGCAGTTCCCTGTATCTATCGGGACTAATTCGGCCAGAAAGGTATTCAAGATGTTTTTTCTGGTTCAGAATACGGTTTTTGAGTGCAGACTCCATTCTCTGCCTGAGGCCATCGACATACTTTGCCATTTCTGTCCTGTCGGGCACTGCAATTTCTGCGGCTGCTGAGGGGGTAGGTGCACGCACATCTGCTGTAAAATCCGATATTGTGAAATCAGTTTCATGCCCCACCGCCGCTATAACCGGTAGTCTGGAATTGTAGATAGCACGTGCGACCTTTTCCTCATTGAATGGCCACAGGTCTTCAAGGGAACCCCCTCCCCTGCCGGCAATAATGAGGTCTGCATCTGTGCGATTGAGCAATTCCAGGGATCTTATAATGCTATCTGCGGATGCCTCTCCCTGGACAGTTGTCGGACAGAGCAGGATATCTACAGGATAACGTCTCTGTAGTACATTCAGTATGTCGTGTATAGCTGCACCCGTGGCCGATGTGGCTACTCCTATCTTGCGGGGATAAGTGGGGAGGGGCTTTTTATGTTCGGGAGCAAACAAACCCTCTTCTTCAAGTCTTATTTTGAGTTGTTCGAATGCTTTATACAATTCGCCCACACCATCCGGGCGGATGTCCAGCGCCTGTAGCTGGTACTGTCCACGGACGGTGTAAACATTTACCGATCCAAAAACCAGCACTTTCATGTCCTTTTCAGGCTCAAATTTTAATTTGCGGTTTGTGGAGCGAAAACTAACACAGCTTACCTGGCTTGATTCGTCCTTTATTGAAAAATAGTAATGCCCTGATCGGTGTTTTGTGAGGTTGGAAATCTCCCCTTCCACCCAGATATGCTGCAGGGCCTTTTCAGAAGTTAACACGTTTTTGATATAGTCGTTCAGCCCGGTTACAGTATATATGCCCATCGTATCCTCCCCGATGGTATATGCAAATCATGCTATTATAAATTGGTGCAGGCAGGATGAAAGTATTTGGATATCTACAATATCCATAAAAGAGTAAAATAAAGCAGTGATTAGCTGCTTTTTAATTCATTTTTGGTGTTTTTTATCCCTGTATTTTGTGACAACTGCAGGGTCGGCTTCATCTGTTGCAACGAGCCTGCCACTTTCAATAGCTCTGTCAACTGCCAGTTTACCCGTATCGCTGCGCACAATCAATGTTGTATACCCTGCCGGGCTTCCTACAGAACCTGCTGATATATCAGCATACAGGGCATCGAAATCCTTACATATGTGACAACCTGGACGAATAGTATCTTCGATATCTTCCAGGGGAATGCTGATATCCTCATTCTTGAGTGTGACAACAAGTTTTCCCCGTACATCCATGCGTTCGATGTCCATTGGGTTGATCTGCAGTTCTGATTTGAGTTTGCCTTCCATGAGTTTTTCATAATCGAAACTTTCTGTACAGAACAGGCCTATCACATATTTTATCGATTTTGCAAAGGGTCCAAGCAATTCATTGTCACTTTTACGCAACTTCTCCACTGCCCGGGCCGCACAGGGAAGGGCAACGATTGCTATGTTCTTGCACTTCTTCCCGATTACGGCTTCCTTGAGGGCTGCAAGCAGGGGAACCCACCAGTTATAGCGGCTTCCTGCACTGCTTATCAATGCCTCGCCGGACGTAATGACTGTGGATTTTGGTTTCAGGGTCCAGGGGTCTTCTGTTACAGTTACAACAGCATCAACAATACCTCTCTCCAGACTGTCATACAGAATCGCAGAAACCGCTCCTCCACTTTGCTTTCCCGAAATTTCGAAACCTGCCTTTGCAGCCATGTATTCTTCCCTGCAACTGCTACTTTCGGGCATTTCTCCTTCTATGCGGGGGCATATGTCATAACATGCACCGCAGGGAACACCATCATTGGCATCCTTGCAGTAGCCATTGCTGGAAGGTTTTATGGATTCTTCTCCCTTCTTGAAATACAGAGCATCTGCAGGACATACAGCCACACAACCTCCGCATCCGCTGCAACGGTTTGTATCCCATACTTTTTCCTTAAGATCGAGGTAATTTGTCATTATATCACTCCCAGACATATTTGCCTGCAAAAGGCCTGCTGCTTGACGCGACGATTTTAGTGTATTTTGTATCCAAGTATTTTTCCGGGTCAATTTCGAAATATTCGCAAAACTCTTCAATATAAGGACTTATCTTTTCCAGGTCCTCTTCTGTGAATTCCGTGATTTTGGCACCCACGCCAAGCTGTCTTTCTTTTAATTTGCCTCGAAGGATGATCTGGCCACCGTGAATTCCACTGCCAACACCTCTGCCTCCAAAAGTATTGCCACTCTTGCTCAGGACGATTATAACTCCCCCTGCCATGTATTCTCCCAGGAATGAGCAGGCATTGTCTCCAACAACCAGGATGGGTTTATGGTCTGCTCCATATTCCTTCATATGGATGCCTCCTCTGTAGCCTATATCATCTCTCACGAAAACTTTGCCGCCTCTCATGCTGTGGGCCACGGCATCTCCTGCACTGCCATGAATAACGATCTTTCCGTTATCCATTGTATTGCCGGGTGCATGGTCGCAGTTGCCTTTTACGATACAGGTGGGGCCGTTCATAAACATTCCAAGGTCGCCACCCGGAACGCCGTTGATCCGGATGGTAACTTCCCCCTTCAGCCCGTCTGCTATGAATCGCTGGCCAAGTACATTATCCACGATAATCTCAGTAGCACCCTCTGAAACAGCTCTGCGTATCTGCTGATTCAGGGGTGTGTAATGGAGTCCTCTTGCATCTATGCGTACTGGTTCCATTTGATCAGGCCCCCACAGGCTTTACCTGCAACACATCCAGGGTACCTTCATCCAGCATATATCCCCGCAGCCTGCTACGATTACCTCTCAGGCTTTCTATACTGTTTATTCCGGCTGCACCCATGAGTTCACTGAGCTCCAGGGTCCAGGAGTTGATTAGATTTGCAACATGTTCGGACTCAACTTCCGGATCGAGCCGGCTGACAAGATCTTCCCTCTGGGTGGCAATTCCCCAGGGACACAAACCGCGGTAACAGTTCCCACAAACCCGGCATCCCATTGAAATCAGGGCTGCGGTTCCGATATAAACTGCGTCTGCACCAAGGGCTATGGATTTGGCAATATCTGCACTGTTGCGAATTCCTCCACTGGCAATAACCGATACCTTGTTACGGATGCCCTGATCGTTTAGTTTCTGATCGACACTGGCAATCGCTGCCTCGATAGGTATGCCTACATTGTCCCTGAAGACTTTCGGAGATGCCCCGGTGCCTCCACGGAAACCGTCTATGACCACTGCATCTGCAGAAGATCTTGCAATACCAGCCGCCACAGCTGCGACATTATGCACAGCTGCGATCTTCACGAAAACCGGTTTTTTCCATTCGGTTGCTTCCTTGAGGCCTCTTACCAGCTGTGCCAGGTCCTCTATGCTGTAGATGTCATGGTGGGGGGCGGGGCTTATCGCATCGCTGCCTGCAGGTATCATTCGTGTGCATGAAACATCCGTGCACACCTTCTCACCGGGCAGGTGTCCACCGATACCGGGTTTTGCTCCCTGGCCAATCTTGATCTCGATGGCGGCTCCCCTATCAAGGTAATTAATATCCACACCGAACCTTCCGGAGGCCACCTGTACTATCATATTATCCTGATATGGATAAATGTCCTTATGCAGGCCGCCTTCCCCGGTTCCCATATATGTGCCGGTTTTGGCTGCTGCCTTTGCAAGACTTAACTGGGCATTGAGGCTGATAGCCCCATAACTCATATGTCCGATCATTATCGGTGTCTGCAATTCAAGGTTTGGGGATAGTTTTGTATTGAGTTCAATTTCCCCGTTTTCCTGCTTTCTTATATCAAGTTTTGAAGGTTTTTGCCCCAGGTAGGTACGTAATTCCATAGGCTCACGCAGGGGGTCTATACTCGGATTGGTTACCTGGCATGCATCCAGCACCAACCTGTCATAGATTATAGGATAATCCTTGGCATTTCCCATTCCCGCCAGGACAATCCTGCCACTTCGTGACTGGTTTATGACATCTTCCCGGGCTTCCGGAGTCCACAGGGGATGGCTGCGGTAATCAACAGGTCGTTCACTGAGATTGATGGCATCACGCGGACACATTGAAATGCAACGGTGGCACGCTGTACACTTGCGTGAATCGATCAGGATATTTCCGTCATCCTCTTCCCGGAATACACCATAGGAACAATTATCCACACATCTCATACATTGCATACATTGCTGCCTGTCGATCTGTATACGGTATTTCAGGGGTACGCTGCCCAGGCTCATGTTACAACCCTCCCGATCACCGGTTCACCAGCACCCGGCATGTGGATATCCTCCACCTGGGGGTCCATGGTCCGGATTGCAGCTTCCTCGCTGGATATGTATAATCTTGAACCGTGTTCTCCCACTACCAGTGGCCTGAGTTTTATCCTGTCAGTGAACCCTACTATGCCATTATGGGTGGCCACAACTATTGCGAAGGGGCCATTCATGAGAGCCGGGCCATAGGTCAGGCGAATTGCTTTGTTGAGTTCACGCTCTTTATCATTCATTTCATCGATCTCATCCCAGAAGGGTGGAGCCATTGCTTTTACAATGATCTCTGATGGCAATTCGTGATGTCTGCCGAGCAGGTCGAACAGGTATGCAACAACCTCGGTATCGGTAAACATTGTACACTGGTAACCATTACTTTCCACATATCTCTGGTTGGTCCCGTAGGAAGTGATTTCCCCGTTGTGCACCACCGACCAGTTAAGCAGGTTAAAGGGATGTGCTCCTCCCCACCATCCCGGGGTGTTAGTAGGATAACGGTTATGTGCCAGCCAGATATAGCCTTCATATTCATCAATTTTGTAAAAATTTGCCACATCTTCAGGCCACCCGGCGGCCTTGAATACTCCCATATTTTTCCCGGAGGAAAAAACCAGGGCTCCCTCGATTGTGGATGAATTAATTTCCATGACCAGATATTTGACGATATCTTCATCCGGTGTTAGACTTCCGGTCATAAGATCAGTATAGGGTTTGAAGAAGTATCTCCAGGGAACATGACTCCTTTTCAGGTTGGGTTGTTCCTTTGTAGGAATTTCTTCCTGATGGACGACGCGTCCCCACTTCTGGATGATATCATCAACTTTTGATTTTGGTTCTACAAGATTATCAAAGAATATGTGCAGGGCATAACAGTCTTCAAAATCGGGGTATATGCCATATGCAGCATAACCTGCGCCTTCACCACTGCCACGCTCATTCATAAGGCTGAGGGCTTCTTTGATTCCCGAACCATTCATTTTTTGTTTTTGTCTGTCAATAACTCCTATTATCCCGCACATCGGCATCACCTTGTTATGATATGTAAAAGTGTGTATAAAGTGTATGTATCTAAAAAAATTTGGGCGGGACTTCTTGTGAAATCCCTGCTTAAAGGACGCTAAGGTAGGTATCCAGTTCCCACTGGTGTACCCGCGCCTTATAATCATCCCATTCCTTATTCTTGGCACAGAGATAGTTGTTGAAAAGGTGGTCACCCACGGTCTTTTTAACAAATTCACTGCCTGCCATCTCGTCTATCGCTTCCTTGAGGCTTCCTGGCAGAGAATTGATTCCCATATCTTCCCTCTCCTGTCCGGAAAGGTTGAAGATATTGTGGGTTACTGCTTCTCCGGGATCGGTTTTGTTCTTGATCCCATCCAGGCCTGCAGAAAGCATGGTTGCAAAGGCAAGATATGGATTACATGCCGGATCAGGACATCTGAGCTCTACCCTTGTACCCTTGCCCCTGGTTGAAGGGATGCGTATCAGGGAACTGCGGTTACTGTCCGACCAGGTTATGTAGATGGGCGCTTCATATCCTGGTACGAGTCTTTTGTAAGAGTTGACAGTTGGGTTGGTTATTGCCGCAAATTCCTTGATATGTTCCAGCAGTCCGCCAGTGTAATACCTGGCTATGTCGGATAGCTGGTTTGGAGTATTCGGATCAAAGAATACGTTTTCGCCATCCTGTGACATCAGGGATTGATTGGCATGCATTCCTGAGCCGTTTACACCGTAGAGTGGTTTCGGCATGAAGGTTGCATAGTAACCGTGGTGGTTTGCTATGGATTTGACCACATACCTGAATGTGATTACATTATCAGCTGTAGTAAGGGCATCCGAGAACCTGAAATCGATCTCGTGCTGTGAGGGGGCAACTTCGTGGTGTGATGCCTCGAGTTTGAATCCCATGTGTTCCAGGGCATAGTCAATTTCCCTGCGCACATCCTGGGCCATGTCCAGGGGTGCAAAGTCGAAGTAACCGCCTTTATCGGTAAGTTCGGTTGTGGGATTGCCTTCACTATCCTGTTTGAACAGGAAGAATTCAAGTTCCGGTCCCACGTTCATGGAATATCCCATGTCCTGGGCTTCCTTTAGGGTCTTTTTGAGAATGTAACGTGGATCTCCTTCGAAGGGTTTGCCATCCGGCAACTTTACATCACCTATTATACGCGCAACAGCTCCTTCGGTTGGTCTCCAGGGCAGGATACGGAATGTTGAAGGGTCGGGCATTAACATCATGTCCGATTCCTCAATGCGGGTGAATCCTTCGATTGAAGATCCATCGAACATCACTCCTTCATCGAATACCTCATCGAGGTCCTCAGAAGGAATTGCCCAGCTCTTGATAATTCCCATTGTGTCGGTGAACTGGGTACGTATAAACTTCACATCATTTTCGACGACCGCTTCAAGTACGTCTTCTTTGGTCTGTATCTCTGGCTTATTTTTCATTTCTCTCACCTTTCACAGGAAGGCAGTAACCACTTACCTTGTTAATATTATATAAAACATTTGGTAATGACATTTTATTGTAAAAAATCAAACCGAAATTACAGGAAATGCCTCATCTTTATAACAAATGAAAATCTACTTTCAGGTAGGTGAATATAATAATGACACTGGCTCCTTCAATTGAGGAGGTTATAGAGGATTTCAATGTCCTGAAATGTATGCAGTGTGGCGTATGCAGTGGGAGTTGTCCCTCTGGCAGGCAGGCCAGTCTGAATGTCAGGCGACTTGTACGTAAGATCGGAAGGGATCATGAAGCCATCTGCGATGAATCTCTCTGGATGTGCACGACGTGCTACAACTGTCAGGAGAGATGTCCCAGGGGTATTGCAATTGTGGATGCCATACTTGCTGTGCGAAGTATTGCTGCCCATGAGGGGCTGATTCTGGAGCGACACAGGCATGTGGCCAATCTGCTTCAGGAACATGGCCACGCTGTCCCTATTGATGACACTCGCAAAGAAAAACGCATACAATTGGGCCTGAACTCCCTGCCTTCAACGGTCCACAGCCATGCCGATGATCTGGAAGATGTAAAGTGCCTGCTTGCAAGTTGTGGCTTCGGGGAAATTACAGGGAGGAAAGAATGATGAGAATATCCCTGTTCCTGGGCTGTCTTGTGCCCAACCGCTATCCTGGAATCGAAAAAGCCACAGGTATTTGCCTTGAAACCCTGGGTATCGACTGGAAAGAGCTGGAAGGTGCATCCTGCTGCCCGGCACCCGGTGTATTCCGCTCGTTCGATGAGCCCACTTGGCTGGCCCTGGCTTCCAGGAACATCACCTTGTCGGAAAAGGATGAGAGGGATGTCCTGACAATCTGTAACGGTTGTTATGGGTCCCTGGCAGATGCCAATCTCAAACTGAAAAACAACCCTGCTCTGAAAGAGCAGACCAACAGCCACCTGTCACAAATAGGTCATCATTTTGACGGTACCATTGATGTACGCCATATCATCGAATTCCTGTATTCTGAAATCGGTGTGCAAAAAATAAAAGAAAAAATAGTCAGGCCCCTAGATCTGAAAGTGGCCGTCCATTACGGCTGTCATATGCTCAAACCTTCATCAAGCAGAGCTACTGCCAGTGTTGAGCGCCCTTCTGTTTTTGATGAACTGGTGGAAGCGCTGGGCTGTACAAGTGTGGATTATCCCGATAAGATGGAATGCTGCGGTGCCGGTGGAGGTGTCAGGTCAGCCCTGGGTGAAACGGCCCTTGCAATCACCGAACACAAACTGGGTAAGATTGAAGAGGCAGGCGTAGATTGCATAGTGGAAGCGTGTCCTTTCTGTCACATGCAGTTTGATGCGGGACAGGTATCCCTCGCAGGCAAAGGCAGGGAATTCGGCATTCCCGTAATTCACTATTCCCAGTTGCTGGCCCTCTCGCTGGGCTATTCTGCAGAGGATGTCGGCATAAATCTCAATGAAATGGATTGTTCGGATTTCTGTAATTTACTTGGTAATAAAAAAGACTGAGCGCAGTGCACTCAGTAATTGTAGAGGGATGTATAGGTCACTTCCACATCGTCCTCTGCAGGCACATCCGAATACCGGAGGGAATTATAATCTTTTTCAGTTGTACCTGCCTTTTTCCTTGACAAGGATAAAGATGCCGGAGTAAATTTTCAGCTGGAGGCCATTATTTGAATTTTTCATAGCTGTCATTTCCATCAGGTAAACCTTATTATTTTGCATAACATTGGATTATCCATGGGCACAGAAGAAATATTCGACAGGTTGAAACCCCTTTATCCCCATGAATACTTTTCCACTGAAAGGGACTCTTTTTATATATTGATATCAACCGTTCTTTCCCAGCGCACCAGGGATGAAGTTACAGAAGTTGCTTCCAGGAGACTTTTTGAGCACTATTCCACTCCAGTCCAGATGGTGGAAGCAGATGTGGAATGTATTGAAGCCCTTATCGGGGATGTGGGTTTTTACAGGGTGAAAGCCGGCAGGATAAAAGAGATTTCTCAGATACTTATAGATGAATATGATTCTCAGGTCCCTGCTTCTATGGATGAGTTACTCAAACTGCCCGGGGTCGGAAGAAAGACTGCAAATTGTGTACTATCCTATGCTTTTTTGGAAAAAGCAATTGCAGTGGATACTCATGTACACAGGATATCAAATAGGTTGGGTCTTGTGGAAACTGCGACCCCTGAACAGACAGAGATAGAGTTACAAAAACAGGTTCCTGTGTCTTACTGGAGAGAAGTTAACGAACTATTTGTCCAGTTTGGTAAAACGGTGTGCAAACCGCTATCCCCTAACTGCGAAAATTGTGCAATAGAAGATTTGTGTGCTAAAAAAGGAAAGAAAAAGTAAAACTGGTCGTAAAATCAGACCAGTTTGTTGATTGGGTGGTTTTCGTCTTCGATCTCAAGACCGAGTTCCTTGGCATTTTCTGCAAGGATGATATCGGTCATTGCGGTTGCCGGGAACACGGTGTTTGTGTTCTCGATTGGACCGAAAAGCTGGAAGTTGGACCCGAGAATTTGTGGCACGAGATTTGTACCAATATCGGAGGGCATGTAGATTGCCTTACGCTGTTCTTTGGTCTCGAACTGTTTCTTGTATGTTTTCATCCAGTCCCATGCTGAGGCCATGTTGTGGTAACCACCGCCTACAGGCAGGCCAAAGTGGCCCTTTACAGCAATTACTGCACGGATGGATGAACCGGCACCGGCACCAAGGGGAGTTGCTGCAACATCGACAAGAGGTTTTGTGATTCCACAGTCTTTGGCGATATCAAGCATACCCTGTGTCTGACCGGATGCACCCTTTTCAAGTACTTCGATCTTACCTTTAAGGGTTGGGTCAACTGCATTGAATGCAAGTACGATGGATGCTTCAATGTCACTTCTCTTGACCGCTTCTATCTCTTCTTCGTGGATACTGGCGTTGATGGAGTTGTAGATTGCCCTGTCAGCAACACCGATCTCTGTAACATAATCAGCTGCTGCAGCACGGACGTCCCCTGCTGAAGAATCTATCAGGAACGGAGTCTTTTCATCGTACTCAACAAACCAGTCTATGTACTTTTTGATGGCTTCCGGGGTTTCACCCACAATCTGGTTGACACAGGGGTTTCCTGTAGTTTCTGCCATCTCGAGCATGTTGTCCCAGAGTTTTTCTGCTGCTGGTCTGTCGAATTCTCCTGTATCTTCGTCAGTGACAATGTTGTGCCTATTGTAGAACATTGACCCGACCAGGATGGTTGGGTATTGGCCGGGCTGTCCGCCGAACTTGACATTTCCGACCTCGAATACTTCCTGTTTCTTATCAAATTTGAACATATTATTACCTCTATTTTAGAAAAGTATCGGTGATATCGAGATATAGAGCAAGAACATCAATATGCCTGCAACTGCTCCATAGAGTATTCCTATATCCCTTCCTACTTTCTTGCCTATCTTCTGTGTGATTTCACTGTTGGCAAACTCGATTTTCTCGTCTATATCATTGAGTTTCTTGAGTATCTCATCAAAATCTTCCGAGTCCACCACTACGGCTGGAATATTGTTACTCGCTTGTTCATCAGCCATCTTAAATCACCTGCCATACCAATAGTGGTAGTATGATAACCATTATCAGTGCAAAAAGAAATCCGATTGTGAAGCCTACTATTCCTGCGGCTGATACACCGGAATCAAGTTTTTGGCTCCTGGAAATCAGCTGGGCCCTGTAACGGATATCTTCGACCACTCGATCAATGGCGGCCATCTTTGGTTCAATGACCATTGGCACGCCTTTTCCATATTCTTCTTCCGCCATATCATTCACCTCCCGAATAATATCAGGCCAAGCAGGGACAATGTAATGGTAAGTCCTATCATTATTCCTTCAATCTTGCCTGCGTGGACACCGGCATGGAATTTATTGAACTCTCCGATCCTGGCCATCTCCCTTTCGATATCAAGGATCCTGCCACGAATTACAGAGATCTCGGATGCCATTGGTTTAAGGCCACCGACTTCTTCTTCCTCTTCTGCTTCACCGCCGACTTCTATCACAAGGGGATCTGCATCAAAAGCATCTGGGTCCTTGGCTGCAAGTTCCTTTATCTTACCGGTGATATCTCCCATGTCTTCAGTACCAATAAGATCGATACATTCGATCTGTTCCTGATACCTCTGTACAGCTTCTTCGGTCAGGTTCTCTACATAGGGTATAGCACCTGTAGCTCCCACGATCCTGTTATCACTGACACCATTTTTGTGCAGCATTATGAATGCTTCACCTGTTATGTGTCCCTTTACTTCAGATCCGGTTACGACCAGGTACCTGATATTGGGGTTTGCAATAATGTGGGATACAACTTTTTCCAGACCAAGATTCTCTGTTTTACAGGGGCCTGCAATTGAAGCTCCTGCATCCAGCAAGGGTCCTCCATCCAGGTGTGAACCCAGGGTAATTACTGCAACACAGTTTTCCGGATCTCCTACATCGTATTCTCCTTTGAGGATTGGCCATCCGGGTGCTGGTTCTCTCTTTTCTGCCATTTTACAATCCTCCGCTCATGCTAAGCATGTAGATCACAATTGCCAGAATTCCTGAGAATACCAGTCCTACAATGACACCATAGAACAGGTTGCTATAGATACCGGCACTGTATGATGTATTTTCTCTTCCCGGGAAGGAACTTAGAAGTGGCCTGTCCGGGGCGAGGGAATTCACAAGGTCATCTGCAATCTTGTCAAGATCATCTATTCTTTCAACTATTGGATCCATGGAATATTGAATCACATCATCCCGTTCTGCTGCAAGCAGGGATGACATTGGATCCAGTACTAAATGTACTTCAGGTGCAACATGTACCATGCTCATTCCGATTCCTCCTCTTCCTTTGGCAGGAGACCTGTTCCAACCACATCATATGCGTCCCTGACAACATACTTATTGTACTGGCTGAATGAAACATACCATATGGCCAGTCCGATAACGATTGTGGGGGCAGCGGATGCACCGGCTGAAACTGCCGAGACGATACCGGCCATTATCATTGCAATAGCACCTTTCTCGAATGCAGTGGAAAGGGTCCTGTCCTGTTTTTCATCGGGTCCCAGGTTTGCATTGAAAGGATGAAGGATTGCAATACCTGCAACGATGAAAATCAATGCAATGTAACCTGTAGCGACTATCTCTGTCAGGACCACATCAAACATGAAAGTGCCTGTCATGGCAGTACTGAGTCCTACAATAGCCAAGGTGCCTGCACCTGCGATCTCTGTAGTGGACTGTTCCATTATTGGAATGCCCATTCCGATAACCCTGTTAGCAAGGGCGCCGATAACAAGGCCGATAACCATTGCGGTTACGAATGCAACTATGGGTCCGGCAATACCTCCGATTGCTAGGCCAAACATTGTTGCCACGACTCCCATACCCAGAGCAAGCATACCGATGGAAGGTACACCTGTACCAAGTCCATAACTGGCAACTCTGCGTACTGCAGCTGAGCCCCATACGATGGCACAAATTGCACCGAGGGCGCCTATGAATGAGAAGGCCGGTCCTGCAAACTGTACCATGAAATAGCTCAGGTAAATTGCGATAAGTCCGCCTGCTGCTCCGAAAGCGATAAGTTTATTCTGGGGAATTGCCTCTGAGGCACCTCCGCCACTTCCTCCTGCAGACATTTTACAGACCTCCTATTGTAATTACACTTACAATTGCACACATAAATGTGACAATCAAAGATGTTACTACTGCTTTTGGCCACTTCTTAAACTTAGGATCATGGAATCCTTCGATAGTACCTCCTATATTATAGGATGGTATTACAGCGTTTACGAAGAAAATTCCCACAGCGAAAATAGCTGCAAGTCCCACAAAGTCTGCTGAAGCCATGCCGTTTGCAATACTCATCAGGGAATAATAAACAAGTGCACCACCGATACCACCCAGGCCTCCTCCAATGATACCACTTACAAATGATACAGTTGGAAGGCCGTGTCCTTCGGTACCCTGTGATACATAAATATCCTGTCTGTCCTTTGTGATTGGGTCATAGTCGACCTTTGCTGAAGCAGGGGGGACACCTATACCGTAGACATATACAAGGTTTCCGACCATCATAGTTACTCCAATCATAATCATTGCACCGACCATACCGGCTGCAAGGATCAGGGCCATACTGTCTGTCAGGTTAAGCATTGCGCCTGCTGTCACAAGTCCTGTAAGACCTGCACCGGCAGCGAGCTGTACTGTACCTGTTCCAATTCCTGTAGCCTGTGCCATAGCTGCGGGTGCACCACCCACAGGTACGAAGTGTACACTTCCTGATACGAGGACTCCTCCAAGTGTGATGAGGATCACGTATAGGAAATTGGCTGCCAGTACTCCTGCAATATCTATCATACAGTCACCTCTTCATCTTCTTTGTATGGACCGTACTGGTTACGTGCGAATACTTCCAGTCTGCGGTTTCCTATTATCAGGATAAGTATGATTACCAGTCCGGCAATTATTGACAGCCAGCCGATATTGGCACCCATTGAAGGGTCAAATATTGCAGTAATCCAGCCACTGAGGAATACCACCATACCAAAAGCCAGGCCTGTTACAGGGCCACCGAATTTGGCACAGAACCAGGAGTTATCGATACCGTTTCTCAGTCCGCATTCTGCTTTCCTTACAATGTTACCGGAGTTTGCAGCGTTAAGCCCGGATCCAAACTCCACATTCTGGAATTCACGCTCTGCACCATAGTGCACATCCCCTGTGGAAGATCCGATCGCTCCCACTGTGATACCCCATATGAATGCAAGCAGGGTAAGCGGGAAAGGATGTCCGAGAGCAGATGTCATGAGATATGACACAACAAGGATACAAAATGTGGTAATATAGGCAAATCCCATCATAACAGGTACGTGTGAACGGACCATATCTAGATATATGGGCTGTCTGAATCTTTTCTGGCTTGCGCTCCTTCCCAAATATGCAGTTGTGCAGTATGTGCCGTGTATACCGGCTGCAATGAGGGCTCCAACTGCGATGGCAAAGACCACTGACATACTGTAGGCGCTCATAAGCACCGATGCAGATGCACCTCCAACCGCTGCCAGTAAGGCATTGGAGGGTGGTTCACCTGAAATGGCTTTGTTAAAAATCCTGTGTGGATACATCATCTGGGGTGCCAGCTGTACCTGGGAGTTCGGGTTACTCTGGGATCCTACATCAGATTCCAGATCTTCCGATGCACCGGCGATAGTTGCCGCTGCACCCATCAGTGCCAACACACCCATTCCTATGAGTGGTTCCATATCTTTTATCCTCCTTTTTTAATTAATTATAATAAATCCATGTATTGTTGTAGAACAACTCTTTGGAGTTTGTTCCGTATGTTATGAATTATAACATAGACTCATCTAAGGTGGGTTTGGATTATTTAATATAATTCATAAACCTTTCGGATTTGTCTCCCGGAATCGATTTATTTGTTCTTTTCGAGTTTGAGAATATATATGTCAGGACGGGGCTGTTTCCCCTCGCCTCTTGCAAAATCTCTGTAGCAGCGGTCACAGAGCATTCTTGCATTGAGTGAAGCTACTTCTGCTGTGCCGGGTATCAACCTGGCAAAAAGGAAAGAAGGTTGTATCTCAAGTTTCAGGGTAGCCTCTTCCAGAAACTTAAGGATATGTTCTTCGAATACTTCGATGTCATCTACCGTAAAACCCCTGATATTTATAGTAGCACCGCTGCAGCCACAGGGCAATGCGAAAGCGTCCAACTCAATCAGATAAACAGGAATTCCAAGCAGGTTTCTCAGATTGTCCTCAAGTTCAGTGCGCACTTTCAATAGGGAATCAGTAATTGTCATGATATGTCCTCTGGATTTCGAATGGAAGATAGTTTCTTATTTCCATCTTCAGTCTGAATTTCAATAATATCTTCTGCCAGGCGTTTGCAGTACCCGCATTTATGGCAATTCTTGTCACATTTTTTCCATTGCTCAATGGCACCTTCAAGGTCCCTGTTGGCAACGTAGAATGTATCTTTCAGATCTTTTATGCTGTCAAGCAGATCCAGAAGGTTTCCATCATAGGATTCGTTGTAGTAGGCATTGACATTGTTGAGTATCCATTCTACAAAATGAGTCCTTCCGCCAATCTTGAACATGTCCGTGATGTGCTTGTATTCACCCAAGTCCTCAGGACGTATCCAGGGAGATTTGATGATCTGTTCTGGATTGCGAATGCGCAGCGAGAGACATTTGTAGTAATAGTAATCGTCTATTACATTGGGTTTTGGGCCCGGTCCGTTGGCGTGTGAGAAAAAGTTGAAATGGGCATACCTGAACGGGCACTGGTAAAGACACGCTTCGTTTACCAGCAGTTTAAGGTTGCCTGAAGTAACATCTCTTATGGCTTCAAGTTTTTCAAAATCCCTGTTCACCACGGGATCAACAACAATGGTGTCCGCCCCCAGTCCTTCATAGAATTCAGCCTTTTGTGGAGAGTCTACAAAAGAAAGTACTGATACAACTGTTTCCATATCATATTCATGGGCAATCATTTCTATGAGATAGGGATCTGCTACAGTAAGGGAATCTATCCCTATATCATTGAGCCTGTCCAGATACCATCCTATAGCCCTGTATCCTTCAGGTGTAAGCTGCTGGCCTCCCATGCAGGAACTGTTGAGCACCATGTCGATCTTAACACCCTTCTCATGGGCGTATTCGGTTTGTTCTGCTATGGATTCCAGAGTGGGTGCACTCAGGTTTGTCCTGCCGGTACCAATATAATCAGGTGAGCCCGCCATGTAGACAGAATGTATTTTGGATGGATCTGCAAGCAATTCCTGCAAACCTTCCATGTGGCCTACATGCGGCACGTAGAGTTTCATCGCTGGCATTTATCCGATATTTACAATAAGTATTTTGCTATCTTTGCCTTACCAAAAGGATTATTTATTGCTTGCAGAACAGTATTCTATATGATTGGTGCATCTTCCTTTGCAGCCCCGCTGCCAAAACTCGATGAGTATGTTGATTCTGTTGAACTCTATATTCCCAAACTTGATGTATATAATGGGAAAACGCTGGACAGAGAGCGGCTCTCTTCTATCCTTGATGAATTGTCCACCTGTGATCTGGAGACATCGATCCATGCTCCTTATTTTGCCGATGTGCCAACCTATCCCTCTGATCTTGTGGTTGATACGGCAGCTATGGATAAACATGATTTCAGGCTCATGGAAGAATCCATTGATCTTGCCGCAGAGATTGGTTCTCATGCTGTTGTCATCCATCCGGGAACCTACGGAGCAGATTATGAAAAATCTTTCAATAAAATGATTGCAAACCTGAAAGAACTGGCAGCCTTTGCTTCGGATAGGGGTGTGGTACTGGGACTTGAAAACAAGGAAAATACAGCTCCTGATAATCTCTGCTGCGGTGCAGAGGAAGTTGTAAGGGCAGTGCTTGAAGTTGATTCTCCTTCACTTGGTATCACTTTTGATGTTGGTCATGCCAACCTGACCTGCAGGGGAGACTGTGGTCTGCTCAGGCATTTTGCACGACTCTTTGCAGAACATGTTGTCCATGTACACGTGCATGATAATTACGGAAAGTGCAAGGGTGATTATTTCGGAGATGCACACCTTGGCCCTGGTTCGGGTTGTATCGATTATACCGTACTTGAAGAATTGTCAGGATTTGGTGGAATATTCAATCTTGAAGTCTTTTCTCTGGATGATGTCATTGCGGGAAGGAATAAACTGGATGAAATATTCCCTTGAGTTTATGGCATGCAGGCTTCCATGTAAGCGTTTCCTCTAATTTTTTAATTTCATGTGTGGATTCTTGTGCGCAGAGCTGGGGGGCTTTTTCCTCTGCTCCATTTTCTTATGAAAAAACTATTAAAACATTAGATCACTAAGTATCACGGTGGTTGCAATACACAGAAGGTATCATCATGAATAGGTATGAGAAATTCAAGAAAATGGAAAACAAGACATACTCTGAAGTCAACAGGTACCTTAAATCTACAACTCATTTGACAGCGCGTGAATGGATGATTGCTCGCCTCTGTGCAGATTTCAAAAATGTATCCGACCATTCGGAAATGACCTGGATAGGTGAAAACCTGCCGGATATTGTGCCATTTGCAGAGAGTCCGTATTCCAGGCAGGAAGTATCCAATGCCCATTCAGCCTTCAAGAAAAAAATCAGACGTAGTGGCACAACTTTTTTTTATGCATATTATGCAGGCCTGATTAACCAGGAAGAAATGCTAACCATGATACATAGCATGATAGGGGATATAGGAGAACTGCTCAAGATTGAAGGTGGGGAATTATCCGAATCTCATTCAGAGGAAGTGCAGCTATTGATTGCACAAGTCCTCAAAAATATCAATGAAGCAGATGGATTTGAGTACTGATATTGTTAGCTATCTGGATTACACACGTGATGCAAAATATATGGTATTTATAATGTCGTATCATTCTCTCAATTGCCGAATATCTGTGGGCTCCTGTCAACCTCCTTTCCATTATCCTGTTTCCCACAATTATCTGATGGGAGCTTACAACTTTTAATGGCAATATGTATTTATCATCCCTTTTTATAGTATAACCAATGACCCTCAGAGATTTTATTGACAGGATCCGTACTTCCGGAAGGCTTACCGTAATCAAAGAAAAGGTAAATGCCGAGTACGAGGCACCGATGATTGCAAAAAATACCTCCGGACCTGTGCTTTTCGAAAATATTAACGGCCACCGGGCTATCATGAACGTATTGGGAAGCAGGGATGAGCTGGGAGCAATGCTTAATGTCAATAGAAAGGACATTATCCAGAGTCTTTCCGGGATACAGCCGGATGGTGAAATAAAGATTGTGGATTCATCTCCCACAAAAGAAGTTTGTGTAGAGGAAGTGGACCTCTATTCTCTTCCTATAATGACTCATTTTGAGAAAGACGGTGGTCCCTATATTACGGCAGGAATAGTTGTTTCCGAATACGATGGTGTGGCAAATGCCTCGATCCATCGCCTGATGGTTGTGGGGAAAAATAAACTGGCTGCACGCCTTGTGCCTCCAAGACATACATATCTTCTGCAAAAGGAGGCGGAAAACAATGGTGACCCATTGCCTGTTTCCATAGTACTGGGCCCGCATCCTGCAGTTGCTTTTGCATCCACCACAAGGGTTGGGGAAGGCAAGGAATTTAATTATGCGGCTTCCCTGATGGGTAATTCTGTGGAACTTTTTGAATGTGATAATGGTGTAAAGACCCCACATTCTGAAATTGTCATGGAAGGTTACATCTATCCCGAAGAAAGGACAGATGAAGGTCCATTTGTGGATATTACGGGTACCTATGATCTTGTGCGCCAGGAGCCTGTCATAACGGTTACCAGAATATGGCATCGTAAAGACCCCATATATCACGGAATATTGCCCGCAGGTCCCGAACACCTGTTGATGATGGGTGTGCCTTATGAACCCCGTATCTACGGAGCTGTCGGAGAAGTTACAAAAGTAAAGAATGTAATTCTGACCGAAGGAGGGTGCTGCTACCTTCATGCCATTGTCCAGATTGAAAAGCAGACAGAGGGAGATGCAAAAAACGCCATTATGGCAGCGTTTGCCGCCCATACCAGTCTCAAACATGTGATTGTTGTGGATGAGGATATAGATATATTTGACAGCGACGATATCGAATTTGCAATGGCAACACGTGTGAAGGCGGATTCAGATGTTATGATAATTACCGGAGTCCGGGGAAGCTCTCTTGATCCGCGGGGTGCCTTAGACGGTACAACTACTAAAATGGGTATTGATGCCACAAAGGTGCTGGCAGAAAAAGAGAAATTTGAAAGAGCAACAATGCCAAAAAATATTAACTGATCATATTTGAAGGTTTATTATATGTATCTCACACCTGAAGAAGAAAGAATAATGGTAGGAGAAAGCGGCCCTACCCTGCAAAAGGCCATGGAAATACTGGTTGCACTGGGTGATATCTACGAGGCAGACCGCCTGATTCCTATTAAAAGTGCCCAGATTGCAGGCGTCTCCTATAAAACGATGGGGGATGCCGGTCTGGAATGGATATCCGATCTTGAAGGCAAGGTGCAGGTACCTTCCATTCTCAATCCTGCCGGCATGGATCTTGAAAGATGGCAGGAGATGGGAGTATCTGCCGAATTTGCCGAAAAGCAGCAGGAGATCATTGAAGCATATGGCAGCCTGGGTATAGAAGTCCAGTGTACATGCACGCCCTACTACCTGCAAAGTTTTTCGGCTACCTACGGTGATCATCTTGCCTGGAGTGAATCCTCTGCTGTATCCTATGCCAATTCCGTTATCGGAGCCCGTACCAACCGTGAAGGTGGTCCTTCTGCTCTCTGTGCAGCTCTTGTAGGTAAAACCGCAAACTATGGTTATCATCTGGATGAGAACAGGACACCTGAACTTATGATCACCGTGGATTGTGAACTGGAGCCTTCAGACTATGCAGTCCTGGGATATATCGCAGGCAAAGCAGCAGGTAAACGTGTGCCCCTATTCAGGATGCAATCTACGCCCCACAGGGACCAGCTCAAAGCACTGGGTGCTGCAATGGCTGCATCAGGTGCAGTAGCCCTCTATCATGTGGAAGGTGTCACTCCTGAAACCCGCAGAAAATATTTCGAACCGCCCGCAGAACAACTGACGATTGAAAGAAGCCAGATAGATGAAGTTTATGAAACAGTATCAGGTGATGGAATTACAGAATGTGACAGCGCTGCTGTGGGTTGTCCTCACTGTTCACCGGAAGAACTGGAAGATGTTGCTGCAAAGCTTGAAGGTAAGGTCGTGGACAACAATGTCTGGATATTTACTTCAAGAGAAGTTGCTGCGTCCAATCCCAAGCTTGTAGAAAGTATCGAGAAAAGTGGTGCAAAGGTCCTTTGTGACACATGTATGGTAGTCTCCCCTGCAACCGATAAGTTCTCTCACATGGCAGTAAATTCCGGAAAAGCCTATGCCTATCTGCCGGGAATGTGTAAGGTGGCCGCAACAATTGCCAATATTGATAAATGCATGGAAAAAGGGGGTGGAGCCCATTCGGATTAAAGGCAGGGGTATCTCTAAAGGAAGTGTTGGCGGTGAAATATTGCTTTCAGAGGACCCAATCTCATTTCTGGGCAACGTAGATCCCCAAACAGGTAAGATCGTTGATCCAGAGCATTGTCTTTTCGGGAAAAATATAGCTGGCAAGGTATTGGTATTTCCTCATGGGAAAGGTTCTACAGTGGGTTCCTATGTAATATACCAGCTTTTCAAAAATGGTGTTGCTCCGGTTGCAATGGTAAACCTGGAATGTGAACCGATAGTAGCTGTGGGAGCGATCATATCCGAAATCCCTCTGGTTGATAGTCTGGAAAGTAATCCATTTGAGATGCTGGAGGATGGTATGAACGTGAACGTAAATGGTAATGAAGGCTGGCTGGAAACAAAGGATTAAGATGGGTTTGAAACGGAAACCTTCAGTAGACCCTCAGGTCAAACATCTTATTGATTGGATGTATCTTCAGGTAAGTCCTTTTTTCAGGGTATATGAGGTGAACTATCATGCCGGGTCGGTCTATTTCTATGGAATGCCACGGGTTAGCCGCAAGATCATACAGGAATCTCTCACGGCACAGTTTGCCTCCAGGGGTTACAACCTTGCTATCGAATCAAAGTTAGGGGAAGAGGTAATTGCAGCGATTCCCTTCAAACAAGGAAAGGACAGGGTCTGGATTAATGTTGTGCTGGCAATAGCCACTTTTTTTACAACCATGTTTGCCGGTGCAAGCATGTTCGGAGCAGATGTAATTGCAGATCCAATCTCTGCTTTTGAAGGTTTGCCTTTTACTATTGCTATAATGGGTGTGTTGGGTTCACACGAGATGGGACACTACCTCGCAGCTCGCAGGCACGGAATGCAAACTTCCCTGCCCTATTTCATTCCCTTTCCTTCCATTATCGGAACAATGGGGGCGGTTATCAAGCACAAGGGAATGATACCGGATAGGAAATCCCTGTTTGATGTGGCAGTTTCAGGCCCCCTTGTAGGACTTGTGGCCTCAGTAATTGTAACGATCATAGGTTTGATGCAACCTCCTGTGGAGTTCTCTCAGGCACCCGGGACCCTTATGATAGACCTGCAGATGCCTCCCCTATTTGCCTTCATTCAATGGTTAATGGGTTCCAGTGGCCAAACCATTCACCCTGTGGCTTTTGCCGGCTGGGTGGGCATGTTTGTCACCCTGCTCAACCTACTGCCTTCGGGTCAGCTGGATGGAGGGCATGCCATGCGTGCAATGCTTGGTGAAAAAGCTAAATACATTTCTTCAGCAATGCCGGTTCTACTCGGATTGATAGCCATTTATATAGGTACTGTAATGGGTCAGAATGCTGGAATCTGGTTTTTCTGGGCGATTTTACTCTTCCTTTTTGCTGCCGCAGGCCATCCCCGGCCAATGGAAGACAGGAACGAACTTGGTGGCAAAAGGATGCTGCTGGGAATAGTTACTTTCGTGCTGGGCCTGTTGTGTTTCACACCGGTTCCTTTTACTATAGTTACTGTTTAAGGAAGTGAAATGAGTGGATATAAATCTCCGATGGCATCGAAAGAATTCATACAGTCTGGCGACCCTTTATCCCTTGCTTGAAAATGCCGGTTTTGTCCGGCATCCGGTTGACGGCATAATGGTGTACAGTTTTTCCACCGCCCAAAAAAGAAGCATATTTAGGGAAGTATCCTCTTCAAAAACAGATTCTGTCTATATAGCAGGAGGGCCGCATCCATCAGGCTCAGTGGAAGAAACTCTTGGGTTTTTTGATTATGTGGTGGTCGGAGAGGGAGAAGAAACCCTGCCAGAACTTGTGGATACCCTGCAGATGGGTGGAGATGTTTCAAAAGTAGCCGGTATCGCCTACAAAAAAGATGGTAATATTGTGCATACGGGTGCCCGGCAACCGGTAAACCTTGATGATTATCCCTGTTTTGACTGTGATGGCCCCAGGTCACCAATTGAAATCAGCCGGGGATGTCCCTGGAATTGTAAATATTGCCAGACTCCCAGACTTTTAGGTCACAAAATGCGTCATCGAAGTATTGATTCCATTGTTCATTATGCACGCTGCTACAATGACCTGAGATTTATCTCTTCAAATGCTTTTGCCTACGGAGGTGCCGGGATTCATCCAAGGCTGGATAAAGTTGAGAAATTAC
Organism: Methanohalophilus portucalensis; assembly: GCF_002761295.1. Lineage (NCBI taxonomy): Archaea > Methanobacteriati > Methanobacteriota > Methanomicrobia > Methanosarcinales > Methanosarcinaceae > Methanohalophilus > Methanohalophilus portucalensis. The sequence goes on from NZ_CP017881.1 coordinate 179,063, forward strand.
TTGCCTCCCTTGCAGAACTTGAGGGAAAAAATATCTATTTTGGCACTTTCCCCTCGGAAGTGCGTCCTGAATTCATTACAGAGGATGCTCTGGAACTGGTGGATAAATACTGCACAAACAAAAGTATAAGCCTGGGTGGCCAATCAGGCAGTGATAGGATCCTCAGACAAATTCACAGGGGACATAGCAGTGAAGATATCTTTAATGCCGTTGAGCACTGTGTGAACAAAGCTATCGTGCCGATGGTGGATTTCATATTCGGTTTTCCCGGTGAAAACGAAGAGGACCAGCGAATCACCCTCGATATGATCAATTGGATAATCAGTAAAGGGGGCAAGGTGCGGGCTCACTATCTGACCCCCCTGCCTTCGACACCTTATGAAAATATAGTTCCTGCACCGATTGAACCGGATGTAAATAAACTTCTGGGTAAACTGGCACTGGATGGGAATTTGACAGGAAAATGGGCTTAACTTTTATCTTTAATACTGTGAGTATGAAATTGTCCGCAGTGGTACACGTTAACGACAATTTCTTTCCCTGAATTGTATTTTTTCATCTGTCTTTCGTACTGTCTCTGGGAAGGTTTGAGTTTATTTTCTCTGAAATGGGATAACAGGGTAGTAAGGAAATCTATTCGGTGTTGCAGGAATCCGGTTTCATATTCTATCACGTCTTTTGCCATCTGCATGGCATCCTTCTCAGTCATTTCACAGTGATAGTAACCGTGTTCGTTCAGGCCTGCTACATGTCTCCACAGGAGCTTGCCTTTTCTGTCGGGTTCGCGATTGAGCATATACGGATATATGCTGCATATCGAAGGTCTCTGTTTATATATGGTACACAGGCCATCTTCTCCCAGGAAAGCACAGGTGCCGTCATCCTTGTAGGTCAGGGCATACCCCTGTACATAGAAATTGCCCTTGTTATCACAGTAATCAAAATAAGGCGCAGGTGTAATTTTTGAAGGATCGGTCATCCTGATTCTCTCAACATCCTTCTCCAGCAGGAAAACATGATCATTGTAGTCGCGGGTGCAACAGCGTGTGCATCTGCTGCATTCAAAACCCACATCTTTGATTATATCAACCAGTTCTTCAAAAGGATATGCCTCTACGGCAGAAAGATCTGATCTGGCCTGTGCGAGCTCTTTACTTATCAAAGCTATCTGCATCACCTGGGACTAACCGCGCTGGCATAGTATTTAAGAATATTTTCAACGGACTACATATACAGGTTTTTTAGAATTGCGTATCACCTTCTCCGCAACACCGCCAAGCAGGAATTCTCTGGTGCTTTGCTGACCCCTGGAACCAATGACGATCATATCAACACTCTTTCGTTCAGCAAAATCCATGATCTTATCTGACGGATATCCTTCCAGCATTTTTGTCTCGCAGGACAAACCCTTCTCTTCTGCAATAGCCGTTGCCTTCCTGAATGCGTCTTTGCCCATCTCCTCCAGAACCCGGCGAGAAGGACTCCAGGAATCAGGATTTGACAGAAGGGATGAACCGGGATGTACCACATAAACAACGTAAATACGACTATCCAAACTCTTTGCAATTTCCATCCCCGCTTCAAGCACCTCTTCCGAATAAACGGAACCGTCAATGGAAATAAGCATTTTTGTGTGACTCATTATCTAATCCCCCTTACAGTAAATTAGGACAGTATTTTTTATATAATTGTCGTGCTCATTTTTGTTCCCTGAGCTTTTCTGCAATACGTCTTGCAAGTGCCTTTCCGATTCCCTCTATTTCTGCGATCTCTTTTTCCTCAACCTGTCTGATCTTTTCCACAGAGCCGAAATGCTGCAGAAGTTCTTTCTTTTTCTTTTCCCCGATTCCTTCAATCCCATCCAGCTCGGAATGGGAAAGTCTCGCTGATCTTCTTTTCCTGTGGGAAGCCACTGCAAACCTGTGTGCTTCGTCCCTTACCTGCATGAGTATTTTTAGTGCAGGGGATTTTTTTGGCAGAATCAGCAGTTTACGGGGATGGGTGTCTGGAAAAATTATATGCTCAAATTTCTTGGCAAGGCCGATTATGGGTATATTCATCTGCATTTTTTGCAATTCCCGGCTTGCGGCGTTGACCTGTCCTTCTCCCCCGTCGATAAGTATGAGGTCAGGAACGGCTTGTTTATCTTCTTTCATGCGGGAGTATCGCCTGTCAACAGATTCGGCCATCATGGCAAAATCATCAATTCCTTCAACACTTTTGATATTGTAATGCCTGTAATCCGCTTTTGAAGGTGTACCGTTTTTGAAAACCACCATCGAAGCTACCGGATCGGTTCCTGATATATTGGATATGTCAAAACCTTCTATGTGTCGGGGCAGAGTACCAAGTCCCAGTTTTTCCTGCAGCATCTCGAGCCCTTTCAGTGTCCCCTCCTTTTTTGCTTTCTCCGTGTTTGACCTCTCTCGGGCCATTGTGGCATTTTTCATCGCCATATCAAGGAGTTTTTTCTTTTCCCCTATCCGGGGAATGTTCAGGGTGACTTTCCTGCCAGCCTTTTCTGACAGCCATTTCAGGATTACTTTTTCCTCTGGAGGCATTTCTGGCACAACAATTTCGGGAGGTACAGGGGAATCCTGATAGTATTGCTTAATGAATTCGGCAATAATTTCAGAGGACGTACTTTTCCCCCGGTTCAGTTCAAAATCCGCCCGTCCCACCATGCTGCCGCTTCTCACGTAAAAGAGCTGCACATAGATGTCCTTTTCATCCACATGCAACCCGATGACATCCCTGTCATCGATTCCTGCAGTTGTCCTCTGCTGTTTTGCAAGTTCCTTTAAGCCTTCAATCTGGTCCCGGATGACCGAAGCTGCTTCATATCGCTGTTTTTCTGCATATTCCTGCATTTGCTGTCTGAGTTTGCCCAGCAGGTCACCGGTGTCTCCCCGGAGATACTTTACTGCAGCCTTCACATTATCCCTGTATTCTTCCGCATCCACATCTCCTGTACAGGGTCCCATGCAGCGATTTATATGATAGTTCAGACAGGGCCTTTTCTTCTGTGCGGGATTGCCGTGGCACCTGCGGATTTTGAATATCTGGGATATCAGGTCAAGGGTGGTGCGTACCGGCTTTACGCTGGTGTATGGGCCAAAATAGACAGCATCATCCATTAACCTGCGTCTGACCAGATATATGCGCGGGTATCTGGAATTGATTGTTACCTTCACATAGGGATAACGTTTGTCATCCTTAAGACTGATATTGTACCTGGGCCTGTTTTTTTTGATAAGGTTGGCTTCCAGGATAAGGGCTTCAACTTCTGTGGATGTGACTATGTATTCTATATCCCTTATCTTGCTAACAAGGACCTTTGTTTTTGGACTCTTGTTTTTGTCGGCCTGAAAGTATTGACTGACCCTTTTCTTCAGGTCCCTGGCTTTACCGATGTAGATAATGGTATCATTTGCATCCTTCATCAGGTATACACCGGGCAGATGGGGAAAATCCGATATGTCCGGATGTCCCTGCACAATATTTTCACTCATTTCTGTGGTGTGCACCCCTTGTAGCAGTGTTCAACGAACCTTTCATATGTAATATCCAGGATAGTTTCCAGATTCACTATATCTTCCCGGTTGTACTCAAGAAGCAGGTCAAGGGCTTTTTCATTCCCTTTTTCATATTCCTTCCACAGGCGCACGGCTTCAAAACCGTCCATGCCTTCTGTTTCTTCGGAACGGTTGATTCCCAGCATGTGTTCTATATTTTTGAGTCCGCCTTTAAATCCTACTCTCTTTAAAGGATACATAAGATCGGTATGCATTTGCTCCATTGTGATCTGAGGGAACTCTCGCTGTATAAAGGGCAGGTCAAAACGCGCACCATTAAAAGTCACCAGGAAATCGTATTGTTCCATCTCCTGTACTATTTCTTCCAGGTTTATGCCCCGCACGAAACTTTTCACGTCTTTACCATCATAAACCCCGATGACAGTTATTTTAGAGGATGAAGGTGAAAGCCCTGTGGTTTCAATATCCACGTAGGCTACAGAGTCCGAAAAATTACGGAATCCTCTCCAGTGTTCGGATGTAGGTATCGATTTTGCAAAATAAGGAATATCGTGTATCTCCAGTTTTTCGATGGAGTTTTCAATTTCCATCGCAATTTTATCTTTTTTGGAATCCGGGAGGTTTATTGAGTTTTTATTCTGCAGGAAATCATTCCATGTGGTAATTCCACCGGACCATATCTTCCTCTCGGTTTCTTTCCCGATACCCGGGATGTGGATATAAGTACTTGTAAGCATTAATGTCACCACTATTTTATATGATGGATTCAGCTCATGTAATTAAATTTGCCAGAATATATATCATTTAAGAAAATGTATTTATATATATGACCAACGTAAATTCTTATACAATATACAACTATAACAGGGAATAACATGCGCGCAGATATTACATCACTCTTTGGGTTAAACGTATATACCAACCTCGGTACTTATGTGGGTAAAGTTGACGACCTTGTAATGAACGTAGACGAGGGAGTAATAAGTGGTCTTGCTCTTTCTGACATCAGCCGTGATTTTTTCGATGTGCCTACAAGGGGTGTCATAATTCCTTATCGCTGGGTAGTCACAAGCGGGGACATCGTTCTGATCAGGGATGTTGTCAGCAAATTCAGGAAAAAAGAGCAAGTAGAAGACTGATCATCTCATGAAAGAGCGAGAGATCTATGCAGATTTGCGTTGCGTATCTCCGGTAATTCTTCGCGTAGATGGCAGAAACTTCCAGCGTACCCTGAAAAAAGAAGGGTTTGAAAAACCCTATGATATTTTCTTTGCCACCTGTATGGCCGATTCAATAGAGTTGTTTTTCAAAAAAAGCAACATAAACCCGGCTTTTGCATACACTTTTTCTGATGAGGCAAACATCGTATTCGCGGATTTGCCCTTTGACAGAAGAGTGGAGAAACTTGATTCGGTTGTACCTTCATTTTTGAGCAGTGCTTTTACGCTTTTTTCAGGAATTGCGGAACCCGTGGCTTTTGACTGTCGCGTGATTCCTGTATGCAATGACCATTTTACCGAATATATGCAGTGGCGACAACAGGAAGCCTGGCGCAATTTTGTTAGTTCTTATGGTTATTACACTCTTATAGATGAAGGTATTGACAGAAAAAGTGCAGCGTCGGTCATGCATGGCAAAAAATCACAGGACATACATGAGATGATGTTTGAAAGAGGCACAAATCTGGCAAAGAAACCTGCATGGCAAAGGCGAGGTGTGGCTGTGTACAGGGAAAAATATCCAATAGAAGGGTATAATCCTCTTCTGGAGGAAAAGACACGTTCCACACGTTCACGTATCTCCCAGGATTGGGATTTGCCTCTTTTCAGTACAGAAGAGGGAGATAATTTCCTCAAAAGACATATATCTCTGGATTGAATAGAGATTGCACAATTATTGACCTTATTATCAGTTAAATTATCTTATGCGGTGACTCCATGGACAGAATAGATCTTGTTAAAAGGAATGCTCAGGAAATTGTTACAGAGAAGGAACTGGATGAACTGATGGAAGCAAAAGCAGAGCCTTCTGCATACACCGGTTACGAACCCAGCGGTAAGATACATATGGGCCACGTGCTTACCGTAAACAAATTGATCGACCTTCAGAAGGCCGGCTTCAATATTACGGTACTCCTTGCAGATGTGCATGCCTTCCTGAATCAGAAAGGTACTATGGAAGAAGTAAAACAAATTGCTGATTACAACAGGAGATGTTTCCTTGCACTGGGACTTGACCCTGATAAAACCAATTTTGTTTATGGCTCGGATTTCCAGCTGGGTGAGGAATATATGCTCAATGTACTCAAACTCACCTGTACTACTTCCCTGAACAGGGCCCGCCGCAGTATGGATGAGGTTGGAAGAACAATGGATGATCCGCGGGTTTCCCAGATGGTCTATCCGATAATGCAGTCAATTGATATTGCTATGCTTGATGTTGATGTAGCTGTAGGTGGTATCGACCAGCGTAAGATACACATGCTTGCCCGTGAAGGACTTCCTGGTATGGGTTATAAGGCACCGATATGTCTCCATACTCCAATCCTGCTGGGACTTGACGGCGATAAAATGGCGTCTTCCAAGGGTAATTACATTTCTGTGGATGATGATGAGGCAGCCATCAAGAAAAAGATGAAAAAAGCTTTCTGTCCTGCTGGGGAGATAGTTGATAATCCTGTATTACAGCTCTTCCGCTACCATATATTACCCCGTTATGAAGAGGTCGTGTTTGAAAGGCCTGAGAAATTTGGTGGCAATCTTACATGCAATGGTTACGAGGAACTTGAAAAAATCTTTGAAGACGGAACCCTGCACCCAATGGACCTCAAAAACGGTGCTGTAAAATACATGGGCATGTTACTTGCACCTGTCAGGGAAGTTCTCCTGTAAATCCCCACAATAACATATATAATGTTTGCAGGCAGATATTTAGCATTAAACTGGGGGAAACATGAAATATACATTTCAGGATTCTACTGATCTGCCTGTACAGCGGGATTTCATTGAGGATTTAAAGAACTTTGTGGATGCATGTTGCAAAGTTCTTCCTGTAGAAAAGGAGGCTATTGAAAAAAATGAAAGTTATCGTAAAAGCACCTATTCTCTTGAAAAAGCACTGGAGGAACTGAACAGTTCCAATGATAAAACTGTGGAATGTGTCAAGTCCCTGGATTCTGATTTTGCCGGCCACTATCTGGATGAATATAAAAAATCAGTCATGGAAGCCTGCGACAGAGCTGCACATGAAGGTTTGGAACAGGTAAACCTCTCTATCGAAAAGGAAAGAAATGACTATAACAAATTCATGAATTCTGTTGGCAGTCAGGTCCTTTCTATGTTGAATCCTCTTTTTGAAGGTGGAATTTATGGTTCTCATGAAAGCTATTCAATGGAATCGGAAAATGGCCATTTGACCGGTAAGAAGATATCAACCCTGGGCTCAATGCAATCTTTCTTCGAATTAAGCTATAACAGGTCTTCAGTTGCGGTAAAAGATCTGATTGATACCCTTTTTATCCCTACGTGGACACGTGCCGGATTTATATCCAGAGAAAATAAGATCAAAATGGAAGATCTGTCCGAGTATTTACTGGAATCATTTGAATATGATGGCAATGAACATGTGGAAACCTCTTTCAGCAATAAAAAGGCAGACCATTCTCTGAAGATCATTTCAGACGGTGATGAGTATTCCGTGATTTTTGATGATACTGATATTACTGCAGACCCTGCGCTTTTTAAATCAATAACCCTCGAAGAGATTGATTCACTTGTCAAGAACCTTGTGGAATTTGCCCGGTCCAACATTGCTTCCCGCAAACTTGTCAATTTGATGGCAGGGGATGAGAATGCCATTTACAGTAACGAGATATTTGACTGCTTAAAGGCCGTTGCAGAACAGTATTCAGACATTATAACCCAATGTCGTGAAAGAGGATATGTGAAAGGTGAAATTACCATCAAGATCGAGCAAGAAGATGGAACACGCACTGAAAAATACGTGGATCGCAGTGAAATTTTCAACCGTCTTTCTGAACTTGGCAGTGAAGGATTGGAGATTGCAGGTATTCTCGGGGTTGAATCTTCCAAAAACGGCTCATATTAATTTTTCCTGCAGCAATGCATAATATTTCATTGCTGCAAAATAAATTATAGAGTTATCGGTTATAATTAAATGTGTTTCAATCTTTTGTATCTGTGTATTGGTGTTCACATTCCGGATCCAGTTCGCATAATATGTGAGCGGTTCCAAATACTTTGTCAACCGGTACTACAAATCCCATTCCACAGCCAGGTTTGTCAAGACCCACGTCTTTTTTGATAAATTCCAATATGTTATCGGCATTTGCGGATTCGGCAATTGTTAGTACTATTTCCTTTTCAGGCTCAATTAAATTACCAAGAAAATGTTTCTTTTCATGTACACCTGTACCCCTTCCGAAAATAATTGTTCCGCCTTTTGAACCTGCTTTACGGGATGCATTTATTACAGTATCTCCCCATCCTTTTTTCACGATTGTCACTATAAGGACAAGATCATCCACATCATTATTCACTGTCAGTTCCTCCTATGTATCTCATATATACACCTAACATCATGACAAATATAATAGGTGCAAGTGCTATCAATGCAATCATTCCAAATCCATCCACTATGGGATTGCTATCCGGTTGAGATGTGGCCACTCCTACAGCCATTGACATAAGGAAGGTCACAGCCATTGGTCCGGTTGCCACACCTCCCGAGTCAAAAGCAATTGCTATAAAATCTTTATCACAAAACCATAATAACACCAGTACAAGCAGATAACCAGGAACTATTATGTAAAGGAAAGGTATTCCATAAACCAGTTTGGCCATTGCGATGGCAACAAATGCAGCAACACTTACAGATAAAGTATAAAGCATTAAATTTGATTTAATGTATCCACTTGATGATTCCTCTACCTGGTAGCATAATACTCTCACAGCGGGTTCTGCAAAAGTGGCCAGAAATCCCAGCACAAGTCCAACGGGTATCAATATCCACCTGGATTTTATTTGTCCAAAGTAACTCCCAATCTCCAAACCAACCGGGAAAAATCCGTTGTAAACTCCATAGAGAAACAGGATCATTCCCATCGCAGTTATTGAAAGACCTGCCATAAGTTTTAGGAAATATGATGAGGGAAACTTCAGGTACAATAACTGGAATACAAGGAAAAAGATAACAAGTGGTAGCAGTGCTTCAAGAACTTCAAGAATCACGGCTAATAGGTCCTGGCTGTGTTCGATGGCAGTCAAGGCACAAATACCCCCAGAAGCATTACTGAGAGTATGGGTCCAATAGAAGCAAGTCCTATCAGTCCAAAGCCTTCGGTAAGTGCAGATTTATCTCCGAGTACCGAAACTGTACCTATTCCAAGCGCAAGGATTATAGGTACTGTCATGGGGCCTGTAGTTACCCCACCTGCATCATAAGCTATGGCCAGATAGTCGGGATTTGTAAAAAAGGATAATACCAGAATAATCAGATACCCAACGGTAAATAGATATTTAATCGGGACACCATAGGCGATTCTCAACATAGATACGGCCACAAAAAATCCAACCCCTGAGGCAATTGAGAGAATCAGTACATTGCGAGAGATACTATCTTCTGATACTGAATCAATCATTGAACTTAGTACCCTCACATCGGGTTCTGCAACAGTTGCCATAAATGATAATATGAATGCAGAACCAAGGATGAATAATAAAGAATTATGTTTTGATAACTCAGAACCAATTGATTCCCCAATGGGGAGCATACCGGTTTTTACACCCAGAAGAAAAAGGATCATACCCAATATGACCAATAATGAACCCATGAAAAAAGACAGGAACATATCATGATTCATTCCAATTATGACCATGAGAAAAAATACTGCTACAGTTAAAGGAAGCACTGCCTGTATTACTTCCTTTGTAGTTTCTTTGATGTCTTCTATCATTCGATCTCCATGGATGTATCAATAAAAAACACTTCTATCAAATATATGGTGCCAAATTATATGAGATTTTTGTGTTTTAAAAAGTACTGGATTTTGAAATAATCAGGACGCTTTTGATTTTAGGTTCAAAATCACCTTGAAATGAATATATTTATTAGATATCTTTACATAATTCATATTTATGGAGTCGGCAATACTCAATGATATCATCATTATTTTTGGTATATCTATTTTTGTGCTTTATATATGCAACAAACTTCACATTTCTATTATAGTTGGTTTCCTGGTAACTGGTATTCTGGTGGGTCCTTATGGACTGGGATTCATAGATAATCCTGATGATATCAATATCCTTGCTGAGATAGGCATTATTCTTTTGCTGTTTACCATTGGAGTGGAATTATCTTTAAAAGAACTCTGGAATATGAAGCGTTCTGTGATACTTGGAGGAGGACTTCAGGTTCTTTTTACAACCCTTGGGACTCTTTTTGCAGCTACATATCTTGGTTTTGGTTTCAGTGAATCCCTTTTCCTGGGGTTTTTGATCTCTCTAAGCAGTACAGCAATTGTGCTCAAAACACTTCAAAAAAGAGCCGAATTGCATAGTTTGCACGGTCGTACAATTCTTTCTATATTATTATTCCAGGATGTCATTGTAGTAGCAATGATTGTAGCAACTCCGTTCCTGGCAGGGGTTGGTGGAAATGATGCAAACTCAATTTTTATGATTCTTCTGAAATCTCTGGCAATTATTATATTCATTATGTTTTTTGCCAGGTGGCTGATTCCCCATATCCTATATCATATTGCCAAAACCCGCAATCCGGAACTGTTCCTTCTGTCTGTGATTGTCATATGTTTATCTATTGCTATGCTTACTTACAGTGCGGGACTGTCTCTTGCATTGGGGGCTTTCCTTGCAGGCCTTGTGATATCTGAATCTGAATACAGTCATCAGGCACTGAACAATATTCTGCCATTTAAGGATGTTTTTTTGAGTATTTTTTTCGTATCAATAGGAATGCTGCTTAATGTACAATTTTTCCTGGATAACCCCTTAATGATATTACTTGTGACTATTGGTGTTATGTTATTCAAGGGAATTGTCAGTGGTTTTGTTTCTATGGTTCTGGGGTATCCCCTTCGCAATTCCATTCTAACCGGTATGGCACTTGCCCAGGTGGGTGAATTCTCTTTCGTCCTTTCAAAATTCGGGGTTGAGTATGGTCTTCTGGACAACTACCTATACCAAATGTTTCTGGATATTTCCATTCTTACAATGGCAGTTACTTCCTTTTCCATCTCCTATTCTCCCTCTGTGGCTGCAAAAGTTCTCAAACTTCCTATACCACATCAGCTCAAATGCGGCTTTGCCCGTAAAGATGTAACAAAGATGTACGATAAAAAGGAAAAAATGTCTTCCCATCTTATAATCGTGGGTTTTGGTTTCAATGGTAAAACAGTGGCAAAAGCTGCAAAGGCAGGGGGTATTCCTTATCTGGTTATTGAAACCAATCCAGAAAGCGTAAGAGAAGGTATTTCAAAAGGAGAAAATATTTTTTATGGAGATGCGACACAGGAAGGTGTACTTGAACAGGCTGATATTGATTCTGCAAAAATAATGATTGTTGGTATCTCCGATGCAACGGCAACTCGCAGAGTTATATGGCTCGCAAGGGAAATGAATCCCAATATTCATATCATTGCACGAACACGCTATTTAAAGGAGATGGGTCCACTCTATGAGCAGGGAGCTAATGAAGTTATTCCGGAAGAATTTGAGACTTCTGTGGAAATATTTGTCCGCCTCCTCAGGCGCTACCTTGTACCGGAGGACCAGATAAAAGAATTTATAGAAGATGCCAGAGCCGATGGATATGACATGTTTCGCAGCATTTCGCATAACCCCTTAAGTTATGAGAAAATGCAGTTTGATATCCCGGATGTGAATATAGTCTCTCTCCGTGTGCCGCAGAGGGCTGATGTGGTAGGGATGACCCTTGAAGATCTTTCCCTCAGGCAACGATTCGGGAGTACAGTCCTGGCAATCAGAAGAGGGCTGGAAATTATCACAAATCCCGGAGGGGATGTACGTATTCTGGAAGGAGATATTCTTGTGTTACTGGGAAGTCATGAAGATATGAAAGAAATAGGGGACTTCTTCACGGATCTAAGTAAAAAAAACACAAACGATACTGAGGAATAATATGGAGCGGGAAGTAGGTCATATTCTTGAAAAAATTAACCGTAAAGACGCAACAGTTCTCACCTCTCAGGAACTTTGTGATATAATCGATTCAGGAGATAGTGTCGGTTTTGAGGATGTTGATGTGGTGACTGCTGCCACCAGAGCTATTATGAGTGGAACTTATGCAGTCCTCTCATTTCCGGTAGGAACCGGGGAAAAATTCACCCGCGCATCAGCTGTAACCATAAATGGAGTGGATGCCCATGTGGGTCCCTGTCCCAATGAAAGACTGGGTATCCTGGACTTGATGGTTTTTGGTACTGCACACAGCCATGATAGGGAAAATTACGGAGGAGGTCACCTTTTCCGGGATATTGTGGAAGGTAATCCTGTGGATGTTGATGTAGTTACCGATGAAGGGAAGAAATATTCAGATACAGTGTCCATTGAAGATATGCCATACGCCCAGCTGTTTGCAACGCGTCATGCATTTAAGAATTACAGTGCCTTTGTGAATTTTTCTCCTTCTCCTGTTTCCACTATTTTCCATGCAACCACCTTTGCACCCGATGCCACCGAAGCCACCCTGTCAGGATGTGGGCAAATAAACCCTGTAAAGAACGACCCGCAGCTCCATGGTATCGGTGTGGGAAGTCGCATTCTTCTCAATGGTGCCGAAGGCTTCATCCTGGGTTCAGGAACGCGTAGCAGCCCGGAAAAACCCAATTTGATAGCAACTGCGGATATGCATTCCATGGTGGCTGATTATATGGGAGGTTTTGCTACGTCTGCAGGTCCGGAATGCATTGTTTCCTGGGCAGTTGCAGTGCCTGTCGTTGATGATTCAGTATTCGATGCTATAAGGCAAACAGATAGTGAAATCCCGCTTCCTGTGATGGATGCTGATCGCAGGATGAAAGTTGCAATGACAAGTTATGCAGATGCCTGGAAAGATGTAGATATTGAGGTAGTTTTCAATCCCGGCAAATGTCGTGGATGTGATGTCTGTGAACCCATGGAAAAATGTCCTATGGAATCAATCTATTTCAACGGTGACAAAGTAGTACTGAACAGGCACACATGCTTTAACTGCGGTCTCTGCTCAACTTTATGTAGCGATGTTTTCAGGGCAGATCTGGGCAGTCTTAAATTCGATTATGAAGGAAATAAAATGGATGTCCCGATTGTTGTGCGCCAGTCAGATCGCAAACGTGCACTCATAATGGCCGAAAAATTAAGGGACAGTATAAAGGAAGGTACATTCATCTTGAATGGGATGGTGGAGAGGATATCTCCATAAACCGCTTAATTATATCTGCAGGACATAGCTTTATTACAGGCACCTTCTTGTTGCCGGGTTCGGTCTTTACTACCAGGACACCATTATCCATTGTATCCAGTTTCTCTTTAAGGTCTGACTTATCGGACACCATGGCAACATTTCGTACGCCGGCTCCCAAAGCAACTTCTTTGAGGTCTGTCAATCCTGCTGTCGCAGTTATTTGATTGCCCGTAGAGCCATATGCACCGTTATCGATGATTACAAGGAGATAATTATCCGGGTGCTGGTTGGCTATTGTTGCCAGGCTTCCCATATTCATCAGGACCGACCCATCACCGTCAATTGCGAGAACTTTCCTGTCCGGTCTTGCCAGGGCAAGCCCGAGGCCGATGGAAGAAGAAAGACCCATTGAACCAAGCATGTAGAAATTGGCCTTTCTGTCATATATTTCGTATAATTCTTTTGAGGGCAATCCGATATTTGCAATGATCAGAGTATCTTTATCTCCCTCTTTTTCAGCAAGAATCTCAAGTGCACCGTAGCGTATCATGATTCCCTCCAGAAACCTATACTCAATAGGATAGCTGCTTGCTTTCCTTCTTCAAATGCTTTTTTAGTGGCTTTTTCGATGGTTTTTTTGGCCTGTGCAAGATGTGGTTTGTATGCAGGTATGTCCAGGACTTCGAGTAGTTGAGGTGTTTTTTCACCCATTGGTACCTGGGCGCAGATTGGCTCTCCTTCAATTCCCCTGTGGCTTATAATTATCAGTAAAGGGATGTTGTATAGGCGATTGAGAGATGCCAGGGCATTGATGGAATTTCCCATGCCGGAATTTTGCATCATTATGGCCGGTTTTTTCCCTCCCATATAGGCCCCGGCGCAGATCCCTATGCCTTCCTCCTCCCTGGTGGCGGGAACGTGGATTATGTCCGGATCACTGTCGACCATGGGAATGAGTTTCTGGAGGTTGGCACACGGTACACTGACTACAAAATCAATACCTGATTCCTTTATACTCTTGAATACTTCCTCGGAAGGGTCCATGTAACCTCATTCCTTTATTCGAATTTGTCTTCAGTTCTTTGTATGATTTTTGCGGGCGCTTCACTGTTTTCAGGGGATACTACGAGGTCAGGTTCAAGACTGATTGTGGCAAGTTCCTTTAAAGCCCCTTTAACTCCTCCACCGGTGATATTGAGCATTATGAGATCTGATTTTGACACCTTTGTATTCCTGACAGCTTTTATCAGGGCGGCTGTGGCCACAGCTGCTGAGTTCATAATGTCGATGCCCTCAAGTTCTTCAAATAACAACCTGGCTTCTTCTGCCTCTTTATTTGTAATCCCGTAAAAATCCCCTTCTGTGGCTTCAAGGGCGTCTCTCACTCCCCCTCCCACTGCATACGGAGGTTTGCGGTTAAACAACACGGTGTCGTACATTCCTTCAGGACATTTCGGATCCACAGCAACATCCTCATGTAACTGTATCAATGGAGCACAGGGGAGGTTCTGTGCCAGATGTAATTGTGGCATTTTATCTCCATATCTGCCGTCCTCTTTCAGGCGCATAGCTGCTTCCCAGGCAGCAATCCCGCCGGTTCCACTACCCACTGCCTGGAAATAGTGGTCTGGCAGGCACTTCATGGTCAGTGTTGCATCCAGCATCACCGTTCCCATGCCATCCCGGCGTGCTACGTTCTTGGCACCGCCTTCGGGTACGAATCCTTCTCTTTCGGTAATCCGGGAGGCTATGGATATGGCATCATAATAATCTCCCTGTACAGCTGCAACACAGATTGATGATGTCGATCCAGCGGGTATCCAGAGTTTTTCAATAGCATTTTCAGGAACTACCAGAAGCAAAGGAAGACCGGTTATAGAGGATACATGTGCAAAAGCACGGGCAGTATTACCTGCAGAGGCTACTACCATTGTATTTTTTTCTTCCTGCTCGATTACTCTCTGCATTGTAGGGTATGATTCAAGGTCCTTGAAGCTGCAGGTCTTCATAAAAGCCCCTTTTTCCGGCCAGTAGCCGTTGAAACTTATGTATAGTTTCTCAAGACCGAGTTTATCGGCAAGGTTCTCACTTTTGTAGGTTAGTGTTTTTCCTGTACCCTTTTTTATGATACCTTCCACGGGTAGCCAGTTGTAGAATTTCCATATTCCCGGCAGATCACATGGCTTAAAACTGGTTTTTGAGTATTCTGTTCTCAAAAGAGTTCCATCAGTGGGGCATACCATGTCATATTTGCCATAAGTCTTGCCACATTTTGGGCAGATGAGTATGTATTTGTCCATATAATGGAGTTTGCTGGTGGTCTTATATATTTTGTCCTATTAGCCAGCAGGAATTTCTTTTAAGGAAAAAAGATAGGGATTTTTTTGATAAATCATCCCCTATGTACTTTCAATGGTTATTTACAAATATACCGATTATTTCGAATTCATTGAATACGTCTTCCTCATGAGGTGCCTCTTCCATTTCTTCTGTAAGGTCGATGCCACCTTCATGCATGCCCTGATGATCTCCGGCCATCCATAACTCACTGTTTGTTACATCATAGACATTGCCTTTATAGGCAACATAGATCTCATCCCTGTCTTTCCCATTGTATTTGGCCAGACCATCCGGTGTAAATTCTCTCATGAAATCTCACTCCCCTGTATTGAAGTTAGTCTTCTACTTCCATTGCATTAATTATATCGTTGACCGATAGCTCCCCTTTTGCAGCCCTTTTGATCATGGGGTAAATGTAGCTGCAATCATCCATTGCACTCCAGCGTTTTTCACCGACACGGTGAATAATCTCATCCAGGATTTTCTCACACTTCTTGCAGTATTCACTGTCTGCTTCTGCTCCGCAAATCGCGCAACTCATAAAATTCCTCCATAATTCCTATTGGTTTTTAAGTTAAAGAGGTTTGTGGAAATTCATATCTGGAAAGGTCACAAACCAATTTTAACATTTAGGATTTGATTTACCGGACTGGCAGTCGGAAAGTAACTCAATTCCCTTGTCTGTCAGCCTGTATTCATCATTTTCAATCCTGACCAGTTCCCCGTTGAGCAAAAAATCGATATGATATTTCAGTACAGCAGGCTCTTCATCAATGTTTGCGGACAATTCATCTGTGTTGATCCCAAAAGCACCTATAGTTTTGACTATTTCCCTCCTTAATGGATGGGATGCAGCCTTATTCAACATGTCATGCTCTTTTTTGACAGATTCACCTTTTGATTGTTTCTGCATAATCACATCGTCGAGTTCATCGTAGTCATCTTCCATTGTTTCAACCTCTTGTTATCTGCAGACGTTTATAATGATTAATCATTTATATTTTTATTGGTGGCACGTTAATTCTGGAAGAACAGGTGACGTGGGCTAATTTTGAATGTCCTGTAACCTTAATAATTACAGCATGATACAGGACATTTCAATGGGATCATTCGCAGAATAAAATTGTATAAAAAATCTGATTCCATCTGGTAATACTCACAAAAATAAAATGCGGCTGCCGGGATTCGAACCCGGGTTCTAAGCTTGGGAAGCTCAGGTCATAGCCACTAAACCACAGCCGCTCATAAAATTCTATATGTCCTGTAGCTAATAAAAGTTTCGTGGGAGAAGGCATTGCCCTCTGCCCCTCATTCTTCAGCGTATTTGTCGATTATTTCTTCAAAGGAGTCAATCACATAGGAAAGATTGTCCCTGCCAACCTGATAGGTACTTAGTTTAAAATATTTGGTAAGGCCACCCTTGATACCATGGATATTACGCTTCTTAAGTTCCCGGTACAGGAAATACCTGCCTTTCTTGGCGGTCTTTGAGATCTCATAAAATGGTGGGGTTTCAAAGAACATCAGGTCATGGTTATGCGGTTTCTGTCCCACCTGGATAAGTCCGAGTTCTTCCACTTTTTCCGAGAACCAGCGGGCATTGGCAACTTCCTCGTCCCAGTGTTTGGTACGCTCCACTACCTGGGGGAATGAGGCGATCATTGTCATCAACCCGGCACCCCTGGAGGTACAGCCCAATAGCTCGATCTCCTTTTTCTTATGAGTGGGGGATTTCCTGAAAACTGTATCTGCGTATTCTTCCTGTACACCTAGCAGGCCAATTGGGCCGGATGATGCCATTGACTTGTGGCCACTGGCCGCTATGAAATCGGCTCCAATTTTCTTTGCATCTATCGGCATCCTGCCTACTGAATAGGCGCAGTTGAGGAGCAGTGGTACATCATATTCATGACAGACATCTGCTACTTTCTTTGCATCTGCCAGGTTACCGTAGTTGCCATCTGGATAGGTCAACAGGGCCAGTGCAGGAGGCTTGCCACTCTTATTTGCAACCTTCTCGATAGTCTGAGCATACCCTTCAGGGTCAAGGTTATATTCAGGGTGGCCGGAGCTTTCCACCTTCTCGATCTCAAGGTCTGCCCTCTGTGCAGCAACGTGTGAGGAATAGTGAGCCAGCCCGTCAAGCACTACAGTGTCTCCGGGTTTGCCCATTGAATTCATCACCGCAAATTTTGATTCCCGGGCACCATGTGTAAGCCTTACCTCATCGGTTCCTATAAATTCTGGAAGGGCCTCATGTACAAATTCATATACAGGTGGTTTTTTTATAAGGTCCAGGACCCCTCCACAGAAATCACAGATCGAATACCCGTCTCCCCATTCAAGCAAGGCTTTGCGTGCATCCTCTGTCAGGATACCTCCGGTTTGCAGGGGATCGATATTAATTGCATCCTTTGGTCCCCTTTCGATAAAACCGAATTTTTTCAGTTTATCTTCATCAAGTGACATACTGGCCCAGCTCTCCTGCCAGATTATGCGAGGGCTTTTTCGAAAACACCACTGAACTCATCGCATTCTGCAGTGAGTTTCACCGCTGCATCCCTGATTGCCTGTACAGGGTCTTTGCCATCGGTCCTTACATAGAAGACTGGCTCACTAATACTTACATGAAGCATATCGTAACTTGCTATATCCACATGTTCATCTTCAAGCATGAAATGCTTAAGCATATTAAGCAGAGTATGGCTCTCTCCTTTTATCTCTACTTTAATCTCATCATCCTTTTTCTCAATAATCTTCAGTTCCATAATTAATCTCCTGTCCCCGTTTTGTTAGATAATTCCTGTTCCATAATCAGCTGAAAGTTTACGTTTTTCAGTCTTGCCACAGGCGGGACATTTCAGTTTTCCCTCTTCAATAGCAAGGGATTCACCACATCTTCCACAAACTGCGGACATAACTCCCAGTTCCTTGGCAGCAATGCTCAGGCGCATACTATCAGTATCAATTACCTTTGCCTTAACAACATCCATGAGGGCAAGTTCATTGGCTATGTTTTTGACGTAGTCTTCCTTGATGTTTGATATGTGGATGGCGGCAATTCCGGGATTGTTGACTTCCCTTTCTCCATGACCTTTTATGGCTGCTATCTGTACAAGTGCCATTGAATCACGTACATTCACCACATTGCCGACTACAATATCATCTTTCTTTATTACAGGTGGAAGTTCGGATGTAGCCCGCACGGAAACACTACGCTTTTTCCTGTCAACCTCAACATTTCCTGTCCTGGTTGAATATATGTTTCCTCTTAATGTATAGGTCCCTTCACCGGCTTCATACTCTTCATTAGTACCAACAATATCGCCGGGCAGCACAAACTGCTCTTCAATGTGCTTTTCAGCTTCTTTTTTGAGGTGCTTTTGAGGCTTCTCTTTTTTCAGGTTCTCAGGATTCTTCCCTTTGGCCTCTCTCTTTTCTTTTTGCTGGGCCTTAGTTTTGGGATTTTGATTTTCTTCTTTTTCATCCTTCTTTGAAGAACCTTTTATTTTCCTTCTTGTGGCCTTCTTTTTGTTGCGTATCCTAATAATAATCCCTCTTGGTTTCAATAATTATGATGTGATAAGGAGCTTATTCTGTATATTTCTACCTCAATTCGTTCTACATCTTTTTTATGGAATTTAAATGTTCTTTTTAGCGGGAATGATGTAGTATACCACTCGGTAATAACTGATGGCTTTATGTATTGCCTTATAAAGTTAAAACTTCCGCTATTATGAATCGAGTAGATAGTATTCCCTGCATTTAGGGCAGCTGAGAGGAAAGGTCTGTCACTTCCCTTACATTGGGCTCCAAACGGGGGATTCATTATAACAGTGTTCGCTTTTCCACTTACCTTTTCTATAGGGCAATTAATAAATTCAACTTCAACACCCATCATCACGGCATTTTCTCTTGCAACATTTATTGCTTCCGGGTCACTATCATATCCGACGACCTTTGTGGTTCCCAGCAATGCGGCACCGATTGCAAGTATCCCGGTGCCACATCCCATATCAAAAACCGTATCTTCAATATCCCCCTTCATGTATGCGAAATGTAATAATTCAGCAGCAAGAGGTGCTGGTGTGGCATATTGTTCCAGTGCAGGGTCGGGGTTCTCAAATCCCCTTACTTTTTGCAGTAGCATCTCGAGTTTTCGCTGTTTCATCTATCATTCCCTTATCTCATCAAAAACCAGTTCTTCCCACCCACGCATTCCCAGTACGATCTCAAATTCAGGGGGAGTTAACATGGGGGCCGGGAATCTCCCTGCCTCGTCGATTGCAATCCTGGGACATGCAGTATTGATATATGCATCCGCCTGGAATTGCAGAAGCTGGTCGGGTGTTATGAGATCCATTGTTACAATGTAGGCCTCTTTTCCATTTTCCCTGGCAATGTCCCTTATATACCTGGCAAGTTGCATTCTTTCCTGACCGGGTTTTGTGGACACCAGTATACAGAACCTCTTTCCTTCCATGGTTTTTGCAATTGCTGCATATCTCTGTTTCATGATTTGCTTGAGGTCGATGTATTCGATTGATGAAGTAAAAGGATTTGCACAGAGTACGGGTTTGCCTGTTGAAAGGGCTATACCCAGCGGATGGAATTTCCCGCCGCCAATATACAGGTATTCTTCACAGGTTATATCATATGCAGCTGAAAAATTGCAGCCAAGTACCTGTCCCGGATGCACGATCCTTCCGTCTCCTTTTCCGATAATGGTTTCGAATCCGTTTTCTTCAAGGATTTTCCTGACTTCTTCCAGTTTATGCACATGCTGTACAGTCGTAAGGAGGCCAATCCTTTTTCCTTTAAGTTTGTCTGCAGCCTGAAAAACCACAGTACTTATATCGAGATGTGAGGGTGCTTCAATATAAACTACATTTTCAAAGGGTTCAAGCCTGGAATGGCCGAAGTGGAATACAAGATCAGTATCTTTGATAAGTTGAACATCAAGATCACATGCCCCATAACAGGGGTTGCCTGAAATGAGGGTTTCTGCATCGGTATTCTCCTCTATATATCCTGCGATCTTCATTGCCTGGCGTTTGAAGCCTTCGGGCAGCTGGAGGCCAACCCTTGTGGCTTTTTCCTGAATAATCATATTAACAATGGATTCCAGGTCAATGTCAAAATTTTCAATTAGTTTCACCGGTGTCCTCCAGTATTGAAACCCCGTCCTCACTTACATTTATATCCACAAGTGTTTTGACTTTTATTCCTTGTCCTGCAAGTTGCTGTACGCCGTCTCCCCTGCCTACAATAACTATTATATCGCTTATAGTAACGCTTTTTTCTTCCAGGGCCTTTACCAGAAAGCGCAGGGTACCTCCTGTGCTGATCACATCATCAACAAGCAGTATGCGGTTTCCCTTTTCAACACCGTTTATATAGAGTTCGCCTTTAGAATAACCGGTGCTCTGGGATATCTTAATTTCACCGGGCAATTGGTATTGTCTTTTGCGCACGATAGAAAAGGGGATGCCGGTTTTCAGGGATATTGCTGTTGCAAGGGGAATTCCCATCGCTTCAATAGACAGGATCCTGTCGACGTTCATATCGCAGTATTCTATGATGTAGTCACTGATCTCATCAAGCAGTTTGGGATCTATTGCAGGTACGCCATCTGTAATTGGATGTATGAAATAGGGATATTTACCTCGTTTTACAATAGGGGCTTTTTTCAGGGATTTCTTGAGTATTTCTAACATATTTCACCCCGATAATGAGAAGAATCGTCTTTTTGGATGGAAGAAAGATTGAAGGCAGGAATAAATGGATTTGTATTTATAACTGGCGGCTGGTATCTGCAACATCTATTTATATAAAACCTCTCTCCTCAGGGACAGGATTCAGAGATCATGCATCTTACAGAGGACATTACAATTTGTCAGGCAGCTGCGGATGATAGGACAGCTATAGACTCGTTGCTTTCTACCTATTTTCTTGATGGGCAAGATCTGGATACAGGGAATTTTCTGCTGGCAAGAGTTGGTGATAAGATAGTGGGCACAGTAGCATTTGTAAGGGATAACATTGAGGAGGTGCATAGTGTTGCAGTACACCCTTCATTCAGGAAAAAGGGAATAGGTTTTTTGCTCGTCTCAAGTGCCCTGAATCTCTCATCGGGAAGTGCAGTATATGCAAGAACCACAGCCCCGTCCTTTTTCAGCAAATCAGGTTTTATTGAAGTAATCATTCCCTCCAGAGAAGAATTGTGGGATGATTGTGCATGCTGTGAATACCTGGAAAATTGCAGCCAGCACGTGATGGTGTGGAGGAGAGAATAATATGCAGACCCTTGGAATTGTCAATACTTATGATCGTATAAAGGTCCTTGATGCCCATTATAGGGCCATTGCCCGGGCAGCCCCTATTTGCAAGATATTTGGTTTTAGCCTTGCCCTTTTTGATTTTCCTTTTGATATGGAAAAAGATGAACTTGTGAAGTATGTTGTGGAAAAAACAACAATAGGGGAATCAGGAGCTTATCTGCAACAGCTCAATGAGGAACATCATTTTTTTGTACAGGACCTTCCAAAAAAAGGTTTTCCGGCACATTTTGGCAAACCTGTTGCAACCACTTCCAGAGCAGACGAATCAAAACGAATGACAGCGATGGATGCCGCACAGGGAATATTGCATCATGATTCCTACCTCTTCCTCGTTGGACTTGGCAGGAAAGGATTGCCAAAATCAATTATAAAACAGGCCCCCAATCATCTTGATATAAGCAGTGGGGGTACTTCCTGTGAAACATGTACAGCGATGGGAGCAATTCCCGCCTATATCATGGGCATAGTCGAGGGAATAAAAAGTAATAAGCACAAGTCCCATAAATCTTTTAAGCACTTTTCCTGATAATTCCTACAATGAGTCATAACCGGGTAGCATTAGTTCGCTGTGTGGATTATTCCGCCTCAAAACAGGCAGTATGGGAGGCAATGGACCTGCTTGGATGTTTTGATGAGATCAAAGCAGGTATGCGCATCTTGATTAAACCCAATGTGCTTGCTGCCCGGAAACCAGAAGATGCTGCTACGACCCATCCCTCTCTTGTCCGTGCCGTATGTGAAATTGTAAAGGAAGCGGGTGCTCATCCTGTTGTAGGGGATTGTGCCGGTATTACATCTGCCGGAGCAACTGCAGAAGCGCTAGAGGAATCCGGTATAAAGCAGGCTGCTCTGGAGGGTGGGAGCGAAGTTGTGAATTTCCAGACTGCAGGTTTTAGTAAAGTAAAACCTGAAAACCCCCTGCGTTTGGATGAGATCTATGTGAGTGACAGCGTATTGGATGCTGATTATATCATTAACCTGCCCAAACTCAAGACTCATGAACTCACAACGATGACCGGCGCAGTGAAAAATATTTTCGGTGCTGTTCCCCTGCGCATCAGGAAGGAAGCACATATGTTGGCTGATCCTCTGATCTTTAGTGAAGTTCTTCTGGATATTTACAATGTGGTAACTCCACAACTATCACTTATTGATGCAGTTGTGGGAATGGAGGGGGATGGTCCTTCCAGAGGCAAACCAATTAATGTAGGTGCAATCCTTGCCTCAAAAGACGGTATTTCTCTGGATATGGTTGCTGCACAGTTAATGGATTTAGCTCCTCTTTCAATACCTACCAATCTTGTGGCGACCAGAGTTTACGGTGATATTTCACCTCAAATAGTCGGTGTAAACGTGGATGATATTGCAGTTCCTTTCAAAAAACCGGGTCCAAGCCTTTTAAGAATGCTGCCTTCCAGGGTCGTTCAGAAAGCAGGTGGTTTTTTCACGGTACGGCCCGAAATTGATGCTAACAAATGTACTGCCTGTGGAGCATGTGTGCTAAATTGCCCTGCAGAAGCCATACATATGGATAAGGGACATGCTGTCATAGATGATAAAAAATGTATCCTGTGCTATTGCTGCCGGGAATTGTGTCCGGCAGCGGCTGTAAAATCCAAAAAGTCACTGCTGGCCCGGCTGCTTTGAATCAGAGTTTGCAGACAGGGCTTTTGCGCAACCATTCAATGTCGGACTGGTATAATTCACGCAGGTCCTTCAAACCCAATCTCAGCATTGCCAGGCGGCTGACACCAAGGCCCCATGCCAAAACCGGTTCTTTGATGCCAAGAGGTTCAGTGACCTCTTTTCTGAATATTCCGGCACCGCCGAGTTCAACCCATCCAAGCTCCTCAATATATACCTCGGGTTCGACACTGGGTTCGGTATAGGGGAAATACCCGGGCCTGAACCTGACGTTTTCGAATCCCATCCTGTGATAGAATTCCTTCAGGCATCCCAGCAGATTGGCAAAGGACATGTTCCTGTCCATTACCACACCTTCCAGCTGCTCGAATTCCGGGGTATGTGTGGGATCAATTGTTTCCCGGCGATAAGCCCTGTCTATACAGAAGGCTTTGACCGGTGGCTCGGGATTATCTGCCAGGTGTTTGATACTGACCGAGGTGGTGTGGGTGCGCAATACGTTGCGTTTTGCGACATCACTATTCCATTTGCCGCCCCAACCCCTGGATTCAATGTCACCGCCCTTTTCATGCATGGAACATACGGTTTCCACGTATTCGCCCGGCAACTGTGACCGGGATTCCAGGTGGAATGTATCCTGCATTTCCCGTGCAGGGTGGTCCTGTGGCTGGAAAAGGGCATCAAAGTTCCAGAATGAGCTCTGTATAATGTCTCCCTTGATTTCAGTGAATCCCATTTCCAGGAATATCTGGCGCATCTGGTCTATCAGACGCTGGTAGGGATGGACCTTTGCTGCAAAAATCTTCTTTGGCGGTTTGTCAATATTGTAGGGTCTAAAAGTCTTGTTCTTCCATTCCCCGCTCTTGAGCATCCGGGAGGTCAGCTGGGTGACATCTTCGGTGAGTTCAAGGCCGGATGCAGCGATTTTTTTCCCCTCATCTGTAATTGTAATGGTACGATTTTTTGTTTCTTCTTTTTCTACCAGTTTGCGTTTGACCAGGTCCTTCATAACTTTCTGGTCAATTCCGGTTTCTTCAAGGGACACTGCCGTCTCATCGAGTTTTGCCAGGGCAATTTCGTCTGCGGTTTCGGATACATCTGCTGTGGGTATGATATTCCCTTTCTCAATGGATGCCCATCCTTTTCTCTTGAGCCATCCGGTTGCAATTCCCACCATCCCCGGGGAAAGCATTTCCTGCAGGTCCTTTATGGAAGTGGGGCCGTCTATCCTGTTGAGCACCTGTCTTTCAGGGAGTCCCTTCTCGGCATATTCGGTTCCTTCTGCACTGAGGTGATATTTTTCCGATACTTCATCCTTAACTTCTGCAAGACCCTTTTCTTCAAGCAAAAAAGAGGCCTGTGTAGCATTCTCTATTTTCAGGGATGTTCCATCGGCTATATCTGCGGGACTTGCAGTACCTTTTTTTTCGAGGAAGAGAAGTACTTCCTTTTCATTCAGTGTAAGATTGAGGTTTTCCATAGTATCTCCGTATCAGAGTCCGTATTCTTCAAGTCTCTCGCGTGCCAGTTCTCTTTTTTCCTGATGGTCTTTGAGGAATTCTGCCATGCGTTCTGCTGCCAGGCCCTTGCAACTTCCGCACATGCGGCTTCCATCCAAACATTCGGAATGGATCTGTGCCAGTTCCCCGTCGTCGTCACTAAGATGGAATACGAGTAACTCATAGACAGAACATTCGTCGGGCTGTCCTCCGAGTTCTTTTTGCTCTTTCAGGGTCATACGCCCGCCAGTCTTTGCCTTCTTAACCTTGCGGGCGGCATCATCCGGATCATCGGTAAGGGCAATCAGGCTGTCAGGTACACTGCTTGACATCTTGCCCCCCTGCAAACCGGACATAAAGCGATGATAGGTCGAAGCCGGTGGGAGGAATCCATATCCTCCGTTATTCATTTCGACTTCCATTGTGATTTCCTTAAGTTTGGTCAGGTCGTCCACGCCAAAGATATCCACATGCCCCTCGAACAGTTTCGTATCCCAGGGCAATGCCTCTGAAACCTCTTCAAGTGCATCAACAGGTGCGGTCTTGCTTCGGACACTGACAAAGGGCACGTTATTCTTATCCGTCCTTTCCTCGATAAGGAACATGTTCATTTTGTTGGCAAGTCCCCGGGTGAGTCTCATGTGCGGGTCCTGATCGGCCCCCGCAGGAACAACTGTCGGCTTGGGTCCGCCGAATTCTTCAAGTTCGGGTTGGAGAATATCCGCACTCTGGGAGAGGGCACTGACCATATGTGCTATATTGGTCTGGCCATTGAATCCATAGATTGCACTTAGTTCCGAGAAATTTGCCTTGACACCCAGTTCAAAGGCCAGATTCTTTACATTTTTGGATTGGGACTGGAAATAAATATGCCCCTCTGGTTCAAATCCCAAGGCAATAAGGCTAAGGATATATTCCTCAATTCCAATCTGTTTACATTTTTCCCAGGAAAATCCCCTGACTGAATATGCTTCCCTGTCGGCAATACCCACAAAAGCCTCGCCGCCCATCTGCTGGTGCCAGACGATCTGGTCCATGACCATTTTTCCGCCGAGATGGACTTTTCCGGAAGGCATGAACCCGCTCATTACCGCAAACGGGTCATTGTCGTTCATGGCCCGGGTAATCATGTCATAATCCCTGTGGCCAAAGATGATCTTCCTTCTCATGTAAGCGCTGGGTTGCTCGATCCGGGGCAGAAGTTCATCAAAACGCTGTATTCCAAATTCATCGAACAATTTTGAGTAGTCGTCGATATTTGACGAGCCCCATGGATCTAGTTTCACATTCATGCATATCCTCAAGATTAATCTGGTTTATTTTGTCATTGGTATGATTTATTCGATTTTGTCAAATGGATAGGGAGGGACAACTCCATCTGGAATCTTTTCCACAAGTTCAAGATATTGTGGCATCTGCATCTGGCAGAATACATCCCCGGATTCAAATCGGGGGGCTTTTTTCATGTTCTTCCAGATGTCTCTTAACTGTTGGTCCTGTATGTTCCCAAAACTGAATGGGATATATGGGCAGGGCTTAACCGACCCGTCCACACAAATGTGCATCCAGCGCTGAGCCGCCATGCAACCCAGCATTTCACCTTCAAAATAACTATTGGTAAATATTCTGGGGCCGGCTTCTGTGGAATTGGCTTCATGGTGCATTTCAAGGACTTTTTCCCTGTCCTCAGATGAGATAATAGGATCACCCTTTTTTTTCGGAGCACTTTCCCAGATTGAAAATTCGCTCACTCCCATCTCTGTTGCAAAAGCATAGAGTTGTGGGAGTTCATCCATATTTTTCGGGGAGGCATGAGTACACATAGTGACTAATAATCCAGCATCAAGTCCATACTTTATGGCAGATGTAGCCATATCAAATGCACCATCAAGCCTTCTTACCACATTGTGCTTTTCGGGATCAGTGGAATATATACTGACTAAAAGATTATGCAGCCCGGCTTCCTTTAGCTTTTTTGCCGTCTGAGGATTCATGTCTGTTCCAGGTGTGTACATATTGACAATTGCACGTTCCTTGTCGACATACTCTATTAATTCAAAAATATCTTCCCTGAGCAGAGGATCTCCTTCTGTAAAAATAATTATGAAAGCACCCATATCAAGAGCATCATCTATGGTTTTCTTGACAGTTTCTGTGTCAAGATCTTCCTCTCCTCCACTTATAATGCAATGGTCACAATTACATTTGCATTGTCTTGTGATCTCAAAAGAAACAGTTTCAGGAACCCGTCTTCCCAAAGCATGCTGTACTTCAGCATTAAGGAGTCTTTTGAAAGGACCGCTTGGGATCGGAGGCAGCCAGGTAGAAGCAATTACCCTGTCCGTGCCCATCTGTACGGGCTTTTCTTCCCGTAATCTTTCATTAATTTTTTTCAGGATAGGTGAGCAGGCATATTTAAGCTGGCCCCGGGAATCTAACTGTAAAGAGCCGTTTGAATTTTGGAGGTCAATGTTTAGGCCGGGAATCGAAAATACATTGATTCCCTGGCCCATTTCATCGACTGACATTGGGTTTTGCTCCTTAATTATGCCTTTTCTGCAAAAGCCAGGTTTCCACTGATCTTTTTGATCCTGATCTTTAAGACATCGCCCTTGGCAGTACCAGGAACGAAAATAGTGAATTTTGCCATCTTGGCGATTCCGTCTCCCTTGGAACCGACAGCATCAATCTTGACTTCATATTCTTTCCCTTCCTCAAGAGCGGATTCGGGAGTAGGTGCAGTAGCTTTCCTTTTCTTGACAGGCCTGTGCGCACCACATGCGGCACATTTCATCATTAGGACTCTGTCTACCTTCACAAGTTCCGTATCTGGCCTGTTGCATTCCGAACATATGACATATTCATCAGCATAGGCATTTATGTTGGACTTGATTGCCTGGACAGGGAACTTCCCCTGGAATATGGCCTTGCCACCTTCGACCTTACCGGCTGTACCCAGTTCCCTTGTGAGGTACTTCATCAGATGATCAGCATCACGGTTAAGGACACTTCTGATCTGTGCAAAATTGTCCAGTACCGTTGTTTTTCCCTCAAAATAAATCTTGGGTTCCGGAATTACAAAACGTTCATCTGTTGTTTCGGTTTCCGGCAGGTTTTCCATTGCCCGGTCAAGCAAGGATTCATAATCTTCCATAAGTGTTCCCTCCTCAAAAGCTGGT
This sequence comes from Methanohalophilus portucalensis, assembly GCF_002761295.1. NCBI lineage: Archaea > Methanobacteriati > Methanobacteriota > Methanomicrobia > Methanosarcinales > Methanosarcinaceae > Methanohalophilus > Methanohalophilus portucalensis. Next base: position 207,046 of record NZ_CP017881.1, read on the forward strand.
TTTATTGTACCAGCTCTGCGCCTTCATCAACAACAATTCTTATTGGTGTTGGAAGCTTCTGTCCTGCTCTTTTAAGTGCAGCTTTTGCATGCTTGAAGTTCTTCTTATTGACAGAAACAGTGAATATCTTCTGCCCGGCAGAAACTCTTGCTGCAGTACCTACAGCTTTTCCGAATGCTTTTCTCATACCACTGGATACACGGTCTGCACCTGCGCCAGTTGCCTGTTTGTTTTCTCTCAGGACCTCGTGGGGGTAAACTCTTAATTTGAAATGGTAACTGATACGACCGACTTTGGAGATCATATGCCTGTTAGCTGATATCCTTGCTGCTTCTAGAGCTGTGTGTCTCATCTGACATTTCTCTTCAGATATAAGTGACATCTTGACCTGGAAATCTGCGGTTTTGTTTCCCATGTCGTAGTGTATTACCTGGCTTCCAGGAACACCACCCATGTACTTTCTGCGTGTATATGAGCGCTGTTTAATGTTCCTGTACATACTTGCTGGTTTTCTTGTCATGGACTAAAAGCCTCCTTGGAATGATAATGATGTAGAATTATCCCATTCTCGAAAGTTTTGGTTTCTTATTGAGATTTACATATTTTAATGTATTGATGGGATGGTGTACTATCTTATATTGCCCCTCCATATTGTCTGGTAGTTTATAAGTCTTATCGGTCATTTGTTGTATTTGTAAAGGGTATGCAGCAGAATTATAATATATGCAGTTTTCTATATGTTCTTTTATGAGCTCCAGCACCAAAGAGCATAAAAAAGGGACTGATAAAGCATATGCCTTTAGCCTTGTAACTATCTCAACTTCTCGTTTTAATACATATGGATCTATAGAATCGCCTTCTGCTGCGGATGATGTCTCGGGGCAACGAATGTCAGATCTTATAGAGGCTGCCCATCACAATGTATTGTGCTACAGTCTTGTGGCAGATAATATCACAGATATAAGGAAAGAAGTCCTCTCTGCGATATTTAATGGAGCCGATGTTGTGATTACTACCGGCGGCACAGGTTTATCTGCTTGCGATGTGACCATAGAAGCCCTTTGTCCCTTATTTGAAAAGGAACTTGAAGGATTCGGGGAACTTTTCCGTCTTAAAAGTCTGGATCAGATAGGGTCTGCCACAATATTGAGCAGGGCAACTGCAGGTATCATACAGGGTTGTGCAGTTTTCTGCCTTCCTGGTTCTCCAAAGGCAGTGGAACTTGCAGTTGAGGAAATCGTAATTCCTGAAGCCGGGCATATAGTAAAACATGCAAGATCGTAATAACCGAGGGTATTATCAGGAATAATGTTATTAAGGGCTATCCTTATATAATAAATTAAAATAGAGAGTTCGGCTGGAGTATATGACATCCTATTCACTGGGCATTGAAGAACTGGATAATATTATCGGGGAAATCCGTGAAGGAAGCAATCTGATGGTAATAGGTCCTCCTATGAGCGGAAAGGAAGATGTTGCATACCACATCCTTAAAAACGGTCTCAAAAAGGAAGAATCTTCGGTCATAGTTTCTACAAGAGAACCAGGTGAGCATGTTCTGGAATGGTTCACCTCCTTTGACAAAACCATACCTGTGTCCAATATCGGGATTGTGGATTGTGTGACAAAGACGTTGGGCATGGCGGCTGATGATACTGATAACATAAAACGTGCTTCAAGTCCTGTGGACCTTACCGGTATAGGTGTTCGAATAAGCCAGTTTTTTGAACAATTCTGGATGAAACGCCAGATTTCTCATAATATCCTCTGTATTAATTCTGTCTCGACTATTCTTATGTACTCTAATATCCAGACGGTATTTCGCTTCATGCACGTGTTCACAGGCAGAATCAAAGCCATAAAAGGCCTTGGTTTATTCGTACTTGAAGACCAGATGCATGACTCCCGCACAATTGCTACCTTAAAACAACTTTATGATGGTATGATTGAGGTGCAGGAAGAAAACGGCAGTCATTACCTACGTGCAGTAGGCATATCTTCCAAACCCACTCCCTGGTTTGAGTATTTGGTGGAAGATGGTTCTATATCCATTCAGGGCATAAAGGAAGACTGAATGCTTTTCTTTAAGTTAGTTATATATACTTCATGCAGGTCCCTATAGGCAGGTGTTATTTGATGGATAAGGATAAAATAAGGAAATTTAGGTCAGAAGCAACTCACCTGAAACCCATTCTTACTCTGGGTAAAAAGGGAATTGATGATGCGGTTGTAACTGAATTGAAAAAACAAATTAAAGCCAATCATCTTGTCAAGGTAAAAATCCTCAAAAGCTTCCCGGGTGAAAGTATGGATTCAATTGCAGAGGAACTGGCCTCTCTCACATCCACTACCCTGATAGATGTTCGTGGAAGGGCGATAGTCCTCTACAGGTAATTAATTCCTTTTATGCCCTGCCAGGATTTCCACATCCTGCATCACAATGAGTTCATCAGGAACCATTTTCTTGAGTTCAGGCAGGATATTACGTAACTTATCTTCTTCATCCACGGCCTGTACTATGATGGGGAGGTCCATTCCAAGCCTGAGGATACTTGTTTTATGGATTACACTGTGTACTCCATATCCCTCGATTCCCCTGATTGCGATGGCGCCGGCAACATCATTTTCAAGCAAGAACTCGATGATGGCCTGATGGGCACTCTTGCCTTTGTATGTATCATTTTCACTAAGATAAATTGTCAGTATTTTGGATTGCATATGGTCCCCTTTCTTTGTCCAATTCTATTTTTAGATTAAGTTTGCCATTAACTGCCCGAATCCCGCACCGAGCATGCAGCACACACAATTAAGCATTATATTTGTAAGAAAACTCCAGTTTGACTGTTGTTCCAGGAGTGCGAATGATTCATAAGCAAAAGTGGAAAAAGTGGTGAATGAACCCAGAATGCCTATATTCAACAGGTAAATATGCTGCAGGGAATGGGAATATGTAAGATATGAGAGTATTGTTGTACCAATTATGTTTACTGCGAGTGTACCTGTGGGTATATCTGCCTTTTTAGAGGTCATTCCCGCGACTATATACCTGAGTGTTGCACCGATAAACCCGCCGATACCAACCAGTAAATAGCCTGCTGGCTCCATTTCACCTGCCCCCTATGTATATTATCAGGCTTCTTGCAAGAAAGATTGCAAATAAACCCGGTAGCAGATTTATCATCATGTTTGTAAACCCGTATAGAGGCTGCATTTGCACAGTCTGTACAATGAATGTGGAGAATGTGGTGAATGCGCCTAAAAATCCGATGCCTGCAAACATTCGGATGCGTGGGGTGAGGTAACCGATATAGTCAGAGTAGAACAGTAATAATCCCAGCAGGAAACTTCCCAGCACGTTCACAACCAGTGTTCCCCGGGTGCCGGGAATCATGATGGATGTGCCATATCTGCATACAGCTCCCAGGAATCCACCGGTTCCTAGCAAAAAAAGATTGGTAACATCCCGGTATTCCATGGGATTGTCCCACCATCTTTATTTATCCACCGGAAACAGGGGGGAATATAGCGACTTCATCTTTTTCTGTAATCGCTGAATCTGTACCTTCAAGATGCTGGACATTTTCCCCGTTGATCAGGATATTTATATATCCTCTGAGTTTTTTGCCATCTTCAAATATAAGTTCTTCAAGATTCGGGTATTTTGTAATTATCTCATCCAATATCTCAGAAACGGTGTCTCCGTTGACCTCTACTTCGGAAGTTCCGGCCTTTTCCCTGATATTGGCAAACAATCTTACCTTCTTGGCAGCCATAGTTTTTCCCATGTCAAGCTGGTTTATAAAATATTCGTTAAAATTAGTATTTACATGAAGAATAGTGGTGGGATAGCGCGGATTTGAACCGCAGTCCAAGCGTCCCAAACGCTCGAGGATCGGCCAGGCTACCCTACTATCCCACATGATATAAGGGCATCCCCCCTTAATGCACTTCTCCTAGATATATCTAACTATTGAAGGGCGCAGAAGAGGGTGGAAATTGGTTCAGTTACTGTCTCCTTCCCACCTGGGATATATATCATTATCAACATTCAGAAGATCCAGTACCCGCCCGGCCATGAAATCAATTAAGTCGTCTATTGATTGCGGTTTGTTGTAGAATGCAGGACATGCAGGCAAAACATGGGTGCCGGATTCCTTGAGTTTGAGCAGATTTTCCAGATGAATTCGGCTGTAGGGGGTCTCCCGCACCATCAGGATAACATTCCTGCCTTCCTTGAGGCATACATCAGCAGCTCTTGTAAGGAGATTATCTGAGATTCCGTGTGCAATGGAAGCAGCAGTTTTCATGCTGCAAGGGGCTATTACCAAAGCATTGTAAGGATGCGATCCGCTTGCTACAGAAGCAGTAAAATCTTTTTCCTCGTGTACCTCACAGGCAAGTTTTTCCACCTCTTCGATCTTCCAGCTTGTTTCTATACTTATTATTTGTCTGGCTGCAGAGGTTATTACAAGGTGTGTATAGATTCCTTTTTCTGCAAATATTTCAAGTAGCCTGATTCCGTACTGTGCCCCGGAGGCCCCACTGATTCCCACTACAACTTCCATATTATTCCTCAATTATATCTATAAGTTCGTCAACCATAAGTTCTGCGGTATCGCATATTTTACTGATCTCATCAGGCTGTATGTTGTTGAAATGTATCCCTACAAGGAAAACAGTATCATTGCCGGTTTTCCTGTTAATGCGGCCTGCCTGTCTGTGTGCAATTTCATCATCCCTGTGTCCTGGCAGGGTAATAACCGAGGATGCACCTGAATTGCCCACAGCAACTGCTCCTATATGCTCATCGCCGCCTGTAAGTGTTACAAGTAAACCGTCTCCAATATTGTGCCATTTAAGAATGAGTTTCCTTTTCCCTGCTTCTTTTTCAATTGATTCCACTTATATCGCCTTATATATCCGTTAACTTGTATTGTCGGGTCTGTTTTTTGACCTCGAAAAAATCGGTTGCTATTTTCTTCACCTTCTCCCTGTGTTCCCTGGGGGTATAAACCCCGAGTTTCCAGTTATCACGGTGTGCTTTTTCAAGAGTTGCTACAAGATGGGAGGCTTTATCAAGAGTCATTTTTTTCCCGTTGACCTTGATCAATGCTTTCATTTCCTCTATCCGGGGCAATTTCGGAATATCTATGAGGATTTCCTCTTCATTAATTCCTGCCTCTTCTGCTATTTCTTTTTCCACTCTCTGGATGGCTTTGCGATGGCCCAAAACCTTCTCATCGACGTCATCAAACCCTACATAAAGGGCACGTTTGTACAGTTTCCTCTCATCAATCCTGTTAATCATCTCACCGGCGTAACCGTCATCCCGGCGCATGGTTTCAAACAGGCTGTAGTCATCCATTTCCTGAAGGCTGGAGGGATTGAGTTTCTCCTGCTCTATCAAATATTCGATGCCTCTTGTTATCATTGTTTCTGAGATGCGTGTCACATGATGGAAATATACCGAAGGATGCATTAAAAAACGTGATACAAGCAGGGATTCGGCCGCATTGAGCCCACCTTCTGTTACAACCAGTTTATCTTCATAGAATTGCATTTTATGGATCAGGCGGCTATGGTCTACAAGACCGTATGCAACGCCAGTGTAATGTGCATCACGGATGAGGTAATCCATGCGGTCAACATCAATCTCACTGTTTATGATCTGTCCGAGAGAGGTTTTGCCCAGGATGTGGTCTGCGATACTTGAGATGTTGAGGCCGGCATCACTGCAAACTTCTGCTATATCCCCTTTGCGCAGCAGGTGTTTTACATCTTCATGCTCCCTGCGGGTATATTTTTTGATGATGCCCTCTGTCACATGGGAAAGGGGGCCGTGTCCTATATCATGCAACATTGCAGCAACCCTGAGTTCATCGATTTCAGATTGCTGTACGGAATCTATTTCTCCCGCAAGGGTTGTAGCCAAGTGATGTGCGCCCAGTGAATGTTCAAAACGAGTATGGTTGGCACCGGGATATACCAAGTTGGACAGTCCTAACTGGCGTATCCTCCTGAGACGCTGCATGCGGGGCGTATCCATAAGGGATACTGCAAGTTCGTCAAGTTCGACATGACCGTGTACGGGGTCCCTCATGACCTTCATGTTTTTAAATAACCGTTCATATTATAATGATGTTGTGATTTTGGTAGTAAATTGAGGTAATACCATGATAATATTTTCCGGTGGAACCGGCACTCCCAAGTTCCTTGATGGCTTGATGCGGACAATGGACGAAGAAGAAATTACAGTTGTTGTGAACACCGCCGAAGATTTGTGGGTATCGGGTAATCTTGTAACACCGGATATTGATACAGTCCTCTATCTTTTTGCCGGTATGATAGATAGGGACAAATGGTGGGGTATTGCGGATGATACATTCCGCACTTTCAATGCTATGAAGGATTGTGGTTATGACGAAAAGATGATGCTTGGGGACCGGGATCGGGCCACGCATATAATGAGATCTGAGATGATTCGCAACGGGGCTACCCTGACTGAAGCAATTGTAAACCTTTGTTCAAGCTTTGGTATCAAGGCAAACATCCTGCCGATGTCAGATGATCCGGTGTCCACAATGATTCGCACACCTCTGGGCTGGATGCATTATCAGGATTTCTGGATTAAGCACCAGGGCAAGCCCGATGTACTTGAAGTTAAAATGGCTGGAATTGGTGAAGCTTCTATATCCCCTGCTGTACTGGAAAAACTACGGGAAGACAATAATGTCCTGATTGGTCCCAGCAATCCGATTACAAGCATAGGTCCCATCATATCCCTTGATGGAATGCCTGAATTCCTTAAAAGTAAAAATGTGGTTGCAATAAGTCCTATTATTGGGAATGAACCTGTTAGCGGTCCTGCAGGCAAACTTATGAATGCATGTGGTTACGGTATTTCTTCAAATGAAGTTGCAAGGTGCTACCATGATTTTCTGGATATGTTTGTAACAGATATCCGTGATCCACAGGTTTGTAATTCTTTTGAAAATATGGCTTGCAATATAGTAAAGACTGATACGATGATGTCTTCTGTAGATATAAGTATACAATTAGCAGGTTATGTAAGGAATCTGTTTGAGTCCCTGCAATAATTGTACTTGAAAATTTTAAACATACTTAAAATTCAGAAGCAAAGAGTATATATGTTAACATCCCCTATCATTTACTATCTCAAAAATGCTTGCTTACCATAATGGGGGTGGTATGAGCGGGCTGGGGAGTGGGGGTACTAAAAAAGGGATTAAAACCCGCTCATCTATACACCCTAATGTAGGTCTCGTATATACACTTTTCCCTTTGTTTCTATGGATTAATGTGTTGCTATCGCTTCTACAGGGTCCATTTTTGCGGCTCTGCTTGCAGGATATACTCCTGCAATGAGGTTGAGTACGAATACAGCAAGGATGGTTAGTAAAACATCATTATATCGTATTATCACGGGTATGGAGTCTACCTGATAAAGTTCAGAGGGCAGATCATAGTTGCCTATTGATAATGCTATTACAATGCCGGCAATAGTTCCTGTGACAGCCCCTAGAAAACCCAGGATCCCACTTTCAAGGATGAATATGTTCCTTATGCCCGATTTGCCCGCTCCCATTGCAATGAGAATGCCTATATCCTTTGTTTTTTCCACTACTACCATATTCAGGGCACTTATGACTCCAAATGATGCTATCAGGAGGATAAAGCCCAGCATGATATTATTGGAAATGGTTTCAATTGCAATGGTCTGTAGGATTTCAGGATTTGTTTCTGTCCATTCTTCTGCAGAATAACCCTTATCTTCAATTTGCTGTGCAATCTCCCTGTCTCGATTGAAGTCATAAAGTTTTATGCTGATACTATTGACAACATCAGAGGTTCCGTAGAATGACTGGGCTGTCTGAAGAGAGGTGTAGGTCAGTGTGGAATCCAGGGGAGTGTTTGTATCATATATGCCTATGATACGATAAAGGTTAGTTTCAGATTCAGGGAAGGATATTTCTATTCTGTCATCAAGGGAGACTTCAAGGTCATCTGCCAGGTCGTCCCCTATTACAATTGTATTTCCTGAAGTAGCCAGAGCGAAAAAACTTCCTCTTATTATGTCCGAATTTGTGGATAATACTGCATCTTCATCACGGGGATTTATTCCTTTAAATAAGGCATTTTTGACATTATCTTCATTGCGTAATACAGCTTCACCTGCAAGGGATGGGGATACTGCTTTGATACCATTAATCTCATACAATTCACTCTGGAGATTTTTGTATAGGTGGATATATTCACTGTCTTCTTCCGGTGTAACGGTTACATGGGCCATATCATTGACAGTTGATTCATACAACTTATCGGTAAAACCTGCCATGAATGCATTGGACACAACAAGAATCATGACCGCAATTCCTATAGCTCCTACGGAAAGTATGGTCTGTCTTTTCCTGTATACAATGTGCCTTAATGCAACAAAAAGTTCAAATTTCAATGGCATGGTTGGATCAATATTTTGTTTTTGCCAGATATGCCAGAATAATCAGAACGATCGAAATAAGAGAACCAATTGCAGGTGTGGCATTACTTTGTTCTTCTTTTTCTTCATTTACTGTGGCAGGTACAATGTCTTTTTCCACATCAATTATGCTTTCTTTTGATATTATGACTTTTCCATATTCCCCAATAGCCTCGATTAGCAGTGTATATTCTCCACTATCGAGTTTATTTTCCCATATTGCCTCTACAGTTTCATCATCTTCTGCAAGCAGAACCGGACTTTCCCGGACAATATTTTCTACTGGTTTTCCATTGCTGTCAAAAACAGTGAATCTTATTGAACCTCTGAAAGGTACCTGGGACATGCCTGATATTGTAGCACTTGCACCGATCTCATCCTTGTAAATATCGCTGATTTCCACATCTTCTTCTGCCACAAAAGAGCGGCTTTTGAGCAATGACATGCTGTAGGGGTCCTTTATACTGACTTTCAGTCTCCCCTGATATACATGTTTATTTTCAAGTACCACATTCCATTTTTTGTACAGGGCGAGAGGTTGTGTATGCACAGGAATGGCTTTTTCTACTATTGTGTCCACTACCCTGTTACCATCCACCAGCATATATTCAACATCTATCAGCGTGGATTTATATGGAGTTATTATGGCTTCGATTCCAATTGGTGTGGGTGTCAGACTGTCAACTGTTATGGCAGGAAGTATCTGGTGGCCATGTACAAACTTTTTTTCCTGCCGGGCAAATACTTCATTCTCATCTTTGACAATGACCTGTACCTTATAAGCCCCATCGTCCCGTATTGCGTTTTCCCAGTAGAATACTCTGGTAATTGCAGAGGCAGGTGTTAGCATTTTTATATCAATTGATTGTGTATCAATGACTTCTCCCTCATGTAACATTGAGGCTTCTATTGTGAGATTATTATAGGTGCTTTCTGAAATAATCCTGACATCACAGCTCTGCACATCACTGTAGATTTCCTCAATATTAATGTCACTTTTTCCAGCCGCTGTCCCCGGGATAATTAATAGCAACAATATTGTGGTTACAAAAATATAATACTTAGTTTTCCAAGCCATCATATTTTGATTTGTCTTAATGGTATTTAAATATCCTTTAAGAAAGATTTGTAGAAAAATGTTTATATCCATTGGATCACAGTTTTATTAAAAGAAAAAAGTGCAAGAAAGAAATGTGGGGAAAATCTTCATTTTCTTTATGCTAACAGGGGGCAAAATGAGGATAATATTGAATCTTAATGTTTTTCCCATTTCTATCTTCGATATAATTCCCATAAATCATTCCATATGTATTATAAGTATTTTTCAATCGGAGGGCTGTGACTTTTGAATAACAGGATGGTGGAGCTGGAAAAAAATCCCCCGCAGGATGATATAGTCGTGCGAGCTGAAAAAGTTTGCCGGGATTATGAAGTAGGGGATATGACAATCAAGGTACTCAGGAATGTGGACCTGCTTGTCAGAAAGGGGGAATTTGTAGCTATCATGGGGCCATCTGGATCGGGTAAAAGTACCCTGATGAATATGATCGGATGTCTTGACAGGCCCACCTGTGGTGCAGTTTATATCATGGGAAAGAATGTGAACCGCATCTCCGATAGTGAACTTGCAAAATTAAGAGGAATGGAGATTGGTTTTGTGTTCCAGAGTTTCAATCTGGTTTCACGATTAAGTGCCCTGGAAAATGTGGAACTGCCTACCTATGCCAACCGGCGGCCCGGGGTTGATGTAAGGGCTAAGGCAAAGGAACTATTGGATCTGGTAGGTCTTTCAGAGCGTATGGATTACAAACCCACCGAGTTGTCTGGGGGCCAGTCCCAGAGGGTGGCAATAGCCCGGGCGCTTGTGAATGATCCTTCCATAATACTTGCCGATGAACCCACCGGCAACCTGGATTCAAAAACAGGGGAAGAGATAATGAATATTTTTACAGATCTTCATCGAAGGGGCCGTACGGTCATTATGATCACTCATGACTTACAACTTGCAGATAAATACGCGGACCGGGTAGCTTACTTGAAAGACGGTGTAATTGATGACAGGGCTACTATGCCCAATGCTGCTTAATAGAGGTATAACCATGAAAAAATCCGGATTTTTGATACTTTTTGTATTTTCTTTGTTGCTGATGTTTTCTTCAATAGCTGTGGTTCCTGCTACTGCTGCGGAAGATTCATCAAGTTCGACCCTGAGGGTAGATGTACTCAAATATGAACCTTATCCAGCTGATATAGGTGATTATGTATCGGTGTGGGTAAAAGTTGAAAACTACGCCTCGGGAGAAGCTGAGGATGTTTCAATCAAAATAGAACCGGAATATCCTCTTTCCCTGGATTCTGAAACCAATGCAATCCAGAATTTTGGCAGAATCCCTCCCGACCGCACGGCAATCCATGAATACAGGTTGTATGTTGACGATAATGCCAAAACCGGCACTGGTAGTTTTGATGTGCTTTACCGGGCAGATAGTGACCTTTCATGGGTAAAGGAATCTTTCGATATAAAAGTAGGTTCCAATACTTTTGACAGTAAAGGCACCGTAAAACTTGCTAATGTCATCTCAGATCCCCAGGTTTTCATGGCCGGTGATGAGGGTTCCATAAGTTTTACATTGGAGAATAATGCCCAGTCCAACACCATAGTAATTGATGGTGAAACCTATGATACTTATGCAAGGGTCCAGTCCGCTACCCTTGAGGGAACTGACCTGATAGAGGTAACAAGTCAACCATACGAAGGTAAAGGTGTACTCGGTCCAGGGGATACAGTACAGGTAACATACAATGTAGAAGTGGATGAAAATATAGAAGACGGGACTTATTACCTTGACCTTTTGACAATAGGTAACTCACATTCCTTCAACAATAATTGGCGTGTACCGTTAGTGGTGGATTCCTATTCACTGGAAGTGATACCTTCCAAGCCACTTGTTATAGAAAATGGGCAGGGAACACTTGAATTTGATGTAGCCAATGTGCATCCGAATGCTCTTTCATCAGTAGCCGTAAGCCTTGAGGCAGAAGGGGTTAGTTTCTCTCCCTCTAACTATTTCGTGGGTTCAATGGACCCCGATGAACTATTCACTATAGAAATAGATGCCAAATCTGACCAGAAGGAATTTACAGGCACCAAAAATGTTACAATTATTGCCAGTTTCCGTAATGGTCTCAACGAACATGAGTTTGTTGCAGGTGAGCGGTCCCTGAACTTTGAGAAAGTACAGGAAGATAATAATACGGCCATAACGGTGGCTGTTGTGTTGGGGCTTATCCTGCTGGTAGTTGCTGCCTATATGTATCGCAGGAAATGGAATCCTAAGGAATGATCGGGTAATCTTGTATGGTCAGGCTTTCAGAGGCGATAAAGTTAGCTTTTGCCAGCATAGGCAGTGCGAAATTGCGCTCTGCCCTGACTACCTTGGGTATTATCATAGGGGTGGCCGCTGTAATTGCCAACATATCCCTGGGGGCCAGTTTCGGGCAGTACTTCGAGGAAGAAATAGGAGCATCTGGTACTAATTTTATCGTTATATTCACCGAGAAAAACAATGTATTCGGAGATTCCCAGTTCAACGTGGTTGAGAATACCAACGGTGTTGCTGCGGTATCTTCCATTAACCAGCAATCAGCGACCCTGAAGTACCAATCAGCGGAGCGTACCGCAACTGTCAGTGGGGTCCTTCCCGATTATCAGGAAGTGGGGAATATAAATATGGAACATGGCCAGTTTCTGACCAGTCAGGACGGGAATGTGGCTGTAATCGGTTCGGATGTGGCCTATGATAAGTTTGACCGGAATCTATCTGTTAAGAATTTCATAAAAATAAGTATAAGAAATGTGGATGGAGGGATAAGTACACGGACTTTTCGTGTAAAGGGCATCATACAGGACCCGGATGCCTCCTTCGTATCCCCTGAAGTGGACCCTTCAGGACGTGTTTTTATTCCTCTTGCTGTCATGCAACAGATGCAGCACAGGGACGATATAGGGGGATTTTTCATTAAAGCGGACTCTCTCGAAATCCTGGATAGGGTTACCGATGATGTGGATGAAAACCTTGCCCGTTCGGTTGGAGTACCCAGCAGGGATATTGATAACGAGGATGCCAAACCCTATGAAATCTTCAACCAGCAGGATATCCTGGACCAGATAAACCAGCTATCAAGTGCCCTGACATCCATACTTGTTGCTGTTGCCCTTATATCCCTTATAGTGGGCTCGATAGGTATTATGAATATTATGCTTGTGACGGTTACCGAAAGAACAAAAGAGATCGGGCTGATGAAGGCTCTGGGTTACAATTATTTTGATATATTGACCCTTTTTATAGTGGAATCTGTTATTATCAGTCTTTTTGGGGGTATCCTTGGAGTATTGCTGGGTCTGGCGGCTTCAATGGCCGTGAACAGTTACCTTGATATTGCTAATATTTTCCCGATAAGTCTCATACTGCTGGGCTTTGGCATCTCATTTGCTGTTGGTCTGATCTCGGGTGTTTATCCAGCCAACAAAGCCGCAAAAATGGATCCTGTGGAGGCATTGCACTATGAGTGAGGTGGACAGAAAATGTTGAATTTCAAGGAAGCCTTCCGGCTTTCCCTGGGAAGTATCAGCGGTTCCAAGATGCGTTCCACACTCACGACCCTTGGAATCATTATAGGTGTTGCTGCTGTTATTGCCAATGTGTCCCTGGGTGCCAGCTTCAACCAGTTCTTTGTGGAAGAGCTGGGTACCCAGGGGTCGAATTTTATTATAGTTTACAGTCAGGATATTGATCTTTTCTTTGAAAACCAGCTGGAAACTGTGAGTAGTGTACCGGGAATAGAGGGTGTATCCGGTATCCGGCAGCAGCTTGCCAGTGTAACCTATATCTCTACAGTGCGCCAGATTGATATACAGGGCTGTTCGGCGGATTATGAACAAATAGGGAATATACAGCTGGAGGAAGGCACTTTTTTCAGTGACAAAGAAAAATATGTTGCAGTGCTGGGTTCGGATGTGGCTTATGAGAAATTCGACCAGCAAGTATCCAATCATAATTCCATTGATATTGAGTTTGTACGCAGGGACGGAACAAAAGTTTCCCGCTCTTTCAAGGTTATCGGGATCATTGACAGTCCCAAGACAACTTTCATCCAGAGCGGGGCAGAATCAGATGTGCGCATATTTATCCCGATAGATATAATGAATGATATGCTGGGAGTTGAAGACTACGGCGGGATATCTGCAACCGTTGACGAATCCCGTTCAGTGCGGGAGGTTTCGGATGAGGTGGACCGCAGGCTTGCCAAAAGTCTCGGGGTTTCGGAGAGAGAACTGGATAATGAGGATGTGAAACCCTATTCAATCTTCAACCAGGCGGATATCCTGGATAACCTGAATCAGCTTTCCAGTGCCCTGACAACCCTCTTGACCTCTGTAGCACTAATTGCCCTGCTTGTGGGCTCGATAGGTATCATGAATATTATGCTTGTAAGCGTGACTGAAAGGACAAAGGAAGTGGGTTTGCTCAAGTCCCTGGGCTTTACCCGTGTGAATATCCTGACCCTGTTCCTTATAGAATCGGTGGTTCTGAGTGCTATTGGTGGCGTGCTGGGTACAGTTTTAGGAGTTGCTGCTTCCTATGGTGTAAGTTACTTTTTGGATTTACCTTATATTTTCCCATTCTATCTCATAGTTGTGGGGTTCCTGATTGCCCTGGTCATAGGATTGGTTGCAGGTCTCTATCCTGCCAACAAAGCCTCGAAACTCGATCCTGTGGAAGCCCTGCGGACCCAGTGATAAAGGTTCGAATGGGTCCGCAGCTTAAAAAATAAATATATAATGTAAGCGCCATGTATTCACATGGAGATGGTTACTTGAAGATTAATACTTATGCAGGAGCAGGCTTGCTTTTGATTGCCTTTATCGTTGTGGTGGCTGCAGTTGTCCTTTCCCTGGGGTGTGCGGATGATGGTGGTACAGGTGTGAATGAAAGTGTGGATGCCCACACGTTGAACAACGGTACGGAATTGTCCGGCCAGTGGGACGGTAGCACAGTGAATACTTCCACAGGGTATTATTTCTCAGTACGCCTGGAGGAAAATCCCTCCACAGGATACCAGTGGAACCTGACAACCACCGATGGCATCAAAATTGTAGAAGATGAGTTTGAGCCGCCGGAAAATGAGGATATCGTGGGTGCACCGGGTTTCCATGTATGGACCTTCAGGATCATGGATAACGAAACCCAGCAGATCGATGCCATCTACAAGCGTCCCTGGGAAAACGTCACGGGCGAGGAAGACACTTTCAGCCTGGCACTGGAAGTTGAAGGAGAACCGGTTGTCCCTGCAGACGGCGATGATGTTGAGTATATCTACGGCACAGCCAATGTGGATAACATAGAAATAATGGTCATGGAATCCTTCCCGGTCCAGGTCAGTGTCCAGGCCACCGGTAATCTTAAGGATGGATGCACCGTGATCGATGAGGCCAATATCACAACTGAAAGGACCGGCAACACATTCAATGTCCATATTCCGACCAAACGCCCTAAGGATGCTATGTGTACCCAGGCTCTAGAGGCCTTCGAAATCAACGTACCCCTTGATGTCTACGGTCTGGAGAAGGGTAATTACACTGTGGATGTGAATGGTGTGCAGGATTCGTTTGAATTGCAGAACGATAATGTGATTGAGTGAGGATGGATGGTCTGGATGCCGGACTCCTGTTGTGGAGTTTGGCATTATTTTTTAGTGGGTTTTTTGTGGATTCATTGTAGTTGTATACACATTAAATAAGTTCAATTAGTTTTCAAAAACGACACTCTTCTGATATGTTGTTAAATGGACATAGTACTAAATGGGAACTAATATATACCATTGGTACCAAAATAGTCCTAGATGAGTCCAAAAAAGCAGTTGCATGTCCGTCTGGATGAAACTATAGTCAAAAATACAAAAGTGTGTGCCGCATTTGCTGATAGAAGTCTTCAAGATTATGTTGCTGAAGCTATAGTTAGCTACAATAAATCAAAAATGTCTTTTTTGTATGATGCAAATAAAAAATCAGAACATTTCAAGTTTATAGATTTATTTGCAGGCATTGGGGGGATGCGAATTGCTTTTGAAGAATTGGGAGGCGAATGCGTTTTTTCTTCTGAATATAATAAGTTTTCTCAACAAACGTATATGGAAAATTTTAATGAAATGCCTGCTGGAGACATCACTTTAATTCATGAGAAAGATATTCCAGATCATGACGTTCTCGTTGCAGGATTTCCATGTCAACCATTTTCTATAGCAGGCGTATCTAAAAAGAAAAGTTTGGGAAATGAACATGGTTTTCTTGACAAAACACAAGGGACTTTATTTTTTGATATTGCTCGTATTTTAAAAGAAAAAAGGCCAAAAACGTTTCTTTTAGAGAACGTAAAGAATCTCACGTCTCATGACGAAAAAAAGACTTTTAGGATAATTTATGATACCTTAACTAATCTTGGTTATGATGTTTATTATAAAGTCCTTGACGGTAAATTTTATACTCCACAGCATCGTGAACGTATATTTATAGTTGGATTTGATAAAATGGTGTATGGGGGAGAAAACATTTTCAGTTTTCCTGAACCAGGCAAAGTTTCTAAACCTGTAAAATCGATCTTGGACTTAGAGGTCGATTCTAAATATACACTAAGTGATAAGTTGTGGCAATACTTACAGGATTACGCTACTAAACATCGAAAGAAAGGAAATGGCTTTGGTTATGGGCTTGTTGATTTTAATGGAATTACTCGAACATTAAGTGCTAGATATTATAAGGATGGCTCCGAGATTTTAATTCCACAGGGTAGGGGTAATCCTAGAAGACTGACACCAAGAGAATGTGCAAGATTACAGGGGTTTCCTGAAAATTTTGAGATTCCCGTTTCAGATACTCAGGCATATCAACAATTTGGAAACTCAGTAGTAGTTCCCCTTGTTAAAGAAGTCGCAAAAAATTTAATAAGAGCTATGGGCATAAAAGAGCCATCTAACTGTGAAAAATCTGAAAAGTGGAGATATAATTGAGTGTAATTGTAGATAATATAGTTGAATCTTGTCAGAAAAGTCAGGTAAGTTTTTGTAAATTTATTTCTGCAAATGATGTTGGTAAAACAGGAAGTCATCAATATGGATTTTATATTCCCAAAAATTCTTATTCTCTGCTCTTCGATACCCCGGGCATTAAAGGAGAAAATAAGTCAAAGAATGTTGATATTTATTGGCAGGACGGAAGCACAACCCAAAGCAGATTTATATATTACGGAAAAGGAACTCGAAATGAATATCGAATAACCCGTTTTGGCAGAAATTTTCCATATCTTACGGATAATAATGTCGGAAATCTTCTGATCTTAACAAAAATAAATGAATTTCATTACAATGGTTTTGTGCTTGAAAGTGAAATTGATGTCAATGATTTTTTGTCTATTTTTGGGATGTATCCCTCGGATACAAATACTTTAATTGACACGCAAAATGGGGTTTTAAGAAATTCATCTACTCTCTATCCTTTGTTTAATGATTATATTGTAGAACTAACAGTTGAATTTCCAAATTCAATTGAAATATCAAATAAAGCAAGATTATTTTCGAAAATATCAAAAGAAAACAAGGAACAAGATTATTTTGATGTAATTAATTATCCAGACCGCGAATTGTTACAATGGCTTGATGTTGAGTATTCCCTTTTCAAAGCAATAGAATACGATCGGTATTTACATTTTATTGAAAAACCCTTTTCATCAATTGATTCTCTTGTGGAAGCTGCAAATACAATTTTGAATAGAAGAAAAAGTAGAGCAGGAAAATCTCTTGAGAATCATTTGTCTGAAATTTTCACCATGAATAATCTTCCTTTTACATCTCAACCGACAACAGAAGGTAGGAAGAAACCGGATTTTATATTCCCTGGAAAAGATTATTACTTTGATAACAACTATAAAAAAAATCTGGTTTTTCTTGCTTCAAAGACTACTTGTAAAGATAGATGGCGCCAAATATTGAATGAAGCTGATAGGATTAAGCAAAAGCATCTTTTTACATTGCAACAGGGTATTTCCGAGTATCAAATGGATGAAATGGCTGACAATGGTGTAATTCTTGTAGTGCCAGAAAAATATAAATCCACCTATCCATCAGCATACAGTGATGAGATATTGAGTCTGAAAGAATTTATATCTCATGTTGAATCTAAGATTTCTGATGTATATGTACAGTCTGGCCAAGAGGATAACTAAAAATCATCCTTTTTATCATAGAGATTTTCCGTGGCGGCATACAATAGATCCCTATGAAGTTATGATTGCAGAGTTTATGTTAAGAAGGACAAAGGCGGAACAGGTGGTTCCTGTTTATTGCGAATTTTTATCTAATTTTCCTACTTTAAAATCCCTTTGCAATGCAGACATTTCAGATATTGCTCATGTAACTTCACATCTTGGTTTACACTGGAGAAGTGCTGATTTTAAAAACGCAAGTACTTTTATTGAGCAGGAGTATAATGGCCAATTTCCAGAAGAAAGGAAGAAACTATTGAGAATACCTGGGGTTGGGGATTATGTAGCAGGAGTCATTTTAACGGTATGTTTCAAAAAGAAGGAATATGTTGTTGACTGTAACATTGCAAGATTTATAAATAGGTATTATGGTTTGAATTTGAAAGGTGAAATAAGGAGAAAAAAAGCAATAATAGAAAAAGCAGTTGATTTATTCAACTATGAGTACCCCGGAGAATTATTATTTTCTATTCTTGATTTTACAGCAACAACTTGTAAACCTCGACATCCAAATTGTTCTAGATGTTTTTTGAATTCTTTATGTGTTACAGGGAAAATGATGGTATAATATGCAATCATAGAAAAAAGCGCCGGGGTTGGGATTCGAACCCAAGCACCCCGTTAGGGGAAACAGGTCTCGAGCCTGCCGCGTTTGGACTCCGCGGCAATTTTGTAAGCCGTTGGATTAGTCCGCTCTGCCACCCCGGCACAATGTGCTTGGCTTGAAGGAGTTTATGGCTTAAAAAGGTATCGAAGGGCGCAATTATTAGAAATCAAAGAGGCTTTTCTGGTTCTTTGCCTCTGGTGTCGGGTCATCGGGGTCGGCTTTCCAGGAACCGGATTTTGTGTTTGTTTTCAAATTATCAGGCAGCTCGATCCAGCCGTATTTGCCTCCTCCGCCGGGGTGCAGGATGACATCTTCGTTCCTGAAGGCCTCGATGCTTCTCACAATCCGGGGGTCCACGAAATCCAGCTGTGAGATGTCGGCCTCCAGCAGCACGGCCGTTTCACTGCCGAAACGCTCCACCAAGGCATTCCAGGCACTGCTCACACCCTTTGTATTGATGCTTGCATGACCTAAAGCCATCATTATGATTTCCGCCAGGGGTATCAGGTGCAGGTAATCCGGGCGGTGGGAAGGGTGTTTCGGGGTGTCATGGTTGGCCAGTTCGTTCACCCGGTCGGCCACGCCTTTCTTGATCTGGCCACCACAGACCCGGCAATTCCAGTCCAGGTTCATTGCTTCTTCCATCGGGTAATGGCGGTAACACTTGATACAGGCTGACTCGTTGTACTTGCCTTCCTGCGGGAAGAATCCCACATTGAGCGCACAGCCATACCCCTCTTTCCTCAGGATTGCCTTTTCCACACCTTCAAAGGACACTTCAGGAACCTCCAGGCGGTTGAATTCCCGGGCCAGTTTGTTGGACCAGGGGGAATGGGCATCTGAATTTGAAAGAAATGTCAAACCCTGCAGTTCTTCGATCCTGTCTGCATAATCACTGTCAGCGCTCAGGCCCAACTCCAGGAAAGCAATATTATCGGTCATATCCCCGTAGCAACTTTCCAGGCTGTCATGGTAGGCATACATGGCAGTCCAGGGGGTAAACGCATGACAGGGGCCGATGAGGGCTCCGACATCAGTTGCAATCTCTGCGATCTGGCTTCCGTCCAGTTTCAGTGTTGGCCTGCCATCAACGGCGAGGTCCCCGTGTCCGGCCACCTTTTCTGCCAGTTCCTCTGCTTTGGATATAGAGGGAACCAGCAGCAGATGGTGTACGCGATTTTTGTCCTCGATCTCAGTTGTAAGAATAAAAGAAGTATCATCAATGGCGACCGTCTCGTCATCCTGTGCATATTCCTTAATCTCACAAAGCCATCTGGGATGTATGCAATCTCCTGTTGCCACAAGATTGATTCCCTTTTTAGCGGCTTCCCGGGCCATTACAGGCAGTTCCATCTTCTGGGAACAGGCCATGGAATATTTGGAATGCAGGTGCAGGTCGGCATTGATCAACATGCTTATCCGATATAACCCAGATCCTCATCATTCGGTGATGTTTCCGGGAGCATCTGTTGCTGTTGTTGTTGCTGTTTGGCTTCTACGAGGTTGGCCACGATTTTCTCCATCTCTTTAGCACGTTCCTCAAGTTCACTGATATCAACCTCGATATCAAGTATACTGCTCAACACAGCGATCAGTGACTGGGCACTTTTAGGATCTACAAGATAACCGGATGTGTATCCCATAAGGCAAGCAGCATCAATCTCCCTGAATTTGCTCAGGCCAAGAAGAAGTCCCGACGCCCCAACAATTCCGCCGTTGGGTTCTTTTTCCTTGAAGGTGACTCCATGCTCTTTTAGACTTTCTGTAAGGTCTTCCTGATTCACGGCACCCAGGACTTCATCAACATGCTCCAGCTGTCCCGTTGGGAATCCTCCGAGAGTAAAGATTCTGGAAACCCCGTACTCTTCGGCAATATCCAGGTACAGATCACACAGTTCGTAATGCCCTTCTGAACTTGTACTCTGCTGGTCACCCGCAAGTAACAGAATATCCTTGCCATTTACCTGGAATGTATAGAATGCGTTACTTACAAGTCTCACAGTACTATTTTCATCCACAAGTACCTGAGGCGGGAATGAGGTGGAGTATATTTCCAGAAGCTTTTCTGCTTCGAATTGTTCAATGAGATGATCAACAACAAGTTTGCCTACATGTCCCACTCCCGGCAGGCCGACAAGCAGGGTTGAATCCTGAATTTCAATCTCAGTATTTTGACGCACGATTTTTGTATTCTGCATTGGAATCAATTCCTTTTGCTCAATCTGCGATATTTCCCGTATGGGTCACGGGGAGAATAGCGTGCAGGCGAAGGTTTGATGGTCCTTTTCCCGCATTTGGGACACGTTTCCTGCAGGGTGTATTCCCCACAGGAAATGCATTTCAAAATCTTTTTACCCAATCGTTATCACGCCTTGGCAGTTTCCGCATGCCTGTGGAAGGCACCTTGTCCGCCAAGATATTCTATTTTTTCGATGGCCTTTTCTGCAGATTCCTTCAGGACAGATTCTGCAACCTTGTAATCGGGAGCAATCACCCTGATACGATATCTGGGTGCACCGGTATATGTTATATCCAGACGGACATCTTCCATCTTCACTTCACTGGCGGCCCGTAAGGCCTCCTTGATGATTTCGATTCCGTTTGGTGCAGAACTTGTAAGGTCTATATGTCCGGCAATCTCCACAAACGGCAGTTTGATATTATCCTGTGCGAGTTTGACAATGATTTCAACAACTTTTTTATCGATCTTGAGGTTGCTGAAGGCATCTTCCCCGCGCATGGCAGCTTCTTCAAAGGCAGAATATTTACTTCCGAATTCTGTGTCAAAAGAATCTTCTATTTCCTGAAGTTGCTGTTTGTCGAGTCTTGCTTCTTCTGCGACGAACTGTAGCCATTTTTCAGCCTTCTGTTCGTTCTTCCATTCCTGGATCTTTGCCCTTTTCTGATGCTCATTTACATCCTTGAGGGAAAGATCAATATGGCGACGTGAGGTATCTACTCTCAGGACCTTACAGACAATTTTTTGTCCTTCCCTGACGTGATCCCTGACATATTTGACCCATCCTGCCTTAATCTCAGATATATGGATGAATCCTTCTTTTCCGTCGTATTCCTCAAGAGTCGTGTAGGCGCCAAAGTCAGTGACATTTTTTACCGCACAGACTACAAAATCACCGACTTCAGGCCATTTGTTGTTGTCCATTAATATCCCTTTATTCGAGTACTTCCAGTATATGTGTTGTAATTGTAGATTTTCCGCCAGTTGGTTCTGCAAGGGTCCTGCCGCATACAAGACAGCTTACTTTCTGGCTTGCACTGCCAAAAATAACCTGCTCATTGGAGCAATCATTGCATTTTACTTTCAAAAATCTGCTGTTTGGTTCGGCCATTTATGCTCACTCCTTGAAATCGAATTTCTTTGCACGGAAGCAGGGTCTCTGATGTGCCTTGTTGCACTTGCTGCAACGGTATCGCAGGGCAATCCTTTTTGTTGGTTTGTCACCACTTGGGACCTTGGAGAACTTCCCACTGTTTCCTATACCAGTATGCCTTTTCTTCTGCCTTCTGATACGTGTGGTCATTGATTCCCTGCCCTTTTTAACCTTTTCAGCAACATGTTCTGTATGGGTTTTGCAGTAAGGGCAGTATGTTCTGAACCTTTTTGGGATCTTCATTATCTTCACACCTTTAATGTTGATTTTTATTCCTGATTTATTGGATATGCAGCACCGCGTTTTACCAGTCCCTGAGCATTCATGGAAGGCAATACCACAACGTCTTCTGCTGCAAGTGTATAATTGAGATTATCCATCGCTTTTATGGTAGGAAGGTCTTTCAATATTCGGACAACAAAGTATTCCTTACTTATATTGTTTTTGCCCGTTTCTTCCTCTGCAGGGAGTTCCTGCGAGATGGTCTCGTTTTCCTCTTCTTCATCTGCTTCATCAGATATTATACTTTCTTTCGCAAACCCCTTGTCCTGTCTATCCTGTGGGTTCATAATAGGTTCGAGCAATTCGGATCTTGCAACCTGGATTGCTGAAAGGGTGGCCTCAAAAACTTTGCGTTCGGATTCCAGGAGTTTGTCAAGGTCCTGTCTGGATGAGATATTGGAAAATGCATTTGAGGTTGCTCTGGATGTTATTTTACGGATTCTCCTGATAAAGATCGTTTCCACATCATTTAGAGCACTTTGCATTTCGTCTTCTAGGATCTTTGATTCAACTGATCGTGGATTGTTGATCTTTTTGATTTCCTCTTCCAATTCCCTTATATATTCATCAACTTTTTCATAAAAATCGTAGGGAAGGGAATTTAAAGACGAGCTGTTTTCCTGACGGAGAATACTTTTTAGTTCAGTACGATCCATATTCGGCAACCCCTCTGCACATTAAATATACCGCTGCATATTCGGGCAGTTCCTGTACTCCCTCTTCAACCCGGATATCCAGATCCATCATTTGTACTTCAAAAGGTTTTATGGCTCTTAACGTTACCGGCCTATCCGAAAAAGCAACAGCATCCTGAAGTGGTTCGAAATCGTCCATGTCTTCCAGACTTAATGGAATTACCTTCATTCCGGAGCCGCCATGCAGGGAACCCGGTAATCGTATCAATCTCTTTATATCTGCGGTGACCGGTTCATCCACCTGTGCCGAACCTGCCAGTGTGACACGATGCTGGTCGATTGTATTATCAAAAAACTGGGCCATTATAGCTTTGAAATCCCTAATTTTGCCAAAATCCAGTCTTCCTCTGCGTATGTCTTCCAAGGCTTTACTGTCTTTGGATATCCGGTTCATCTGTTGCTGTGTTTTTTTGCCGAACCCTTTTATGTGCTTTATATCCGCAAATCGTTCTTTTTCTTCCTTTTGTCCTTCTTCTTCAAGATATGAGGCAATATACTCAGCAAGTCTTTTTCCCCATCCTGTGTCGGGATTTTTGATGACATACTTGGAAAGTATCTCCGTTCGATCATTGAAGGTTCGTGTGCCGGTTCCATGGTCTCCGATCATGAATTCTTTCTGGTAGAAATATTCAGATTTAATCCCCTTTCCTCCCACGTAATCCACAATTTCCCTTCTCTGGGAACTTTCCAGATTCCATATAAGAGGATCAGTTATATGGAAGTGGTATCCCCTTCCACCCGAAAAGACGGCCTTTATATTATCTTCGTCAAAACCAAAATCATCTACCAGAAAATCCAGCAGTCTCAGCGATTCTGTTTTAACCATTTCCAGCATTGCTGCATAGGAAGTAGGTGCATCCTGCAAGTGATCAGCATCCAGATCAAAAATAAGGTCTGCGCCCTTCCATTTTTTCTCTTTCATTGTAGGTGCATCGGGATAATCATAAAGGGCAACCGAGTGATACACATGGGCCGGTTGCATTGATACAAGATAATCTCTGAGTTCTCCTCCCGTACCGAATGCTTTATGCCTGTACATCATGGTTTCAGGCATGGAATCATACGATATGAATCCCCATTCACGTTTGGTCAGGGAATGGGGAACATGTATCTTTGCTTCCCTGTAATAATCATGGAACCTTGATTTGAGATAGCGTTTTGTTGATGTGTTCATCTTCAGTGCCTTCTCCGTCTCTAATTTTTATCGGGGATATTAATCTATTGCACAAAACTTTATAGCCCCTTCCCCAATTAGTACAGTTTATGAAAGAAGAGATGACAAGTGCGGATGTGGCAGCACTGGCAACGGAACTTGGCACAGGGGAGGATTCCCTGGTCGACTCCAAGATCGGCAAGATTTATCAGCCCGGTGAGAGCCTACTGCGTATCCACCTCTATATTTTTAAGAAAGGTAAGGCCAATCTTTTAATTGAGGCCGGAAGCAGATTGCACCTTAGTGAATATATTCCTCCCAGCCCTAAAAACCCGCAATCCTTTCCTATGCTTTTACGTAAACATATAATGGGTGGGCGTATAACTTATTTCAGGCAATATGATTTTGACCGTATTATTGAGATTGGTATAAAAAGAGGAGACGATGAGACCGTTCTTGTCGTAGAGATATTTGGACAGGGCAATATAATATTGCTTGACTGCGATAGAAAAATCATTCTGCCTATGAACCCTGTTACTTTTAAGGGCAGACGTATCAGAAGCGGTGAGATCTACCAGTACCCTGAAGCGCAGTTAACACCTCTTGATGTGAATGAGGATCAGTTATGTGAAGTGTTTTCCCATTCCGATTCGGATGTAGTACGAACCCTGGCAACGCGTTTTAATCTGGGAGGCATCCTCTCAGAAGAAGTCTGTCTGCGAAGTGGTATAGATAAAACCCTTCCTGCTTCGGAAGTTAATCCGCAGGTCGCCTCTAAATTGATTGAAGCAATAGGTTTCCTTTTCTCCCCTCTGGAAAAGGGGGAGTTAAACCCCTGTACGGTCAGCAAACCGGACTCAAAAGAAACTTTTGATGTAGTGCCCTTTGATCTTGAAAAATATTCGGATTTTGAAAAGAATTACTATGATTCATTCAACAAGGCACTGGATGATTTCTTTGGCAAAAGAGCTGCAAAATCCCTGGAACAAAAAAAGGAAGCCACTGTGAAAGAAAAAACAGAAGATGTTTTCCAGCGCAGGCTCAAACAACAAGAGGGTGCCATTAAGAAATTTGAGAAAGATATAGAGAAAAACACCTCCATTGCCGAGAAGATATATGAACACTATCAGGACATTGAGCAATTACTACAAACACTGCTTGATGCCCGTGAAAAAGATTATTCATGGAAAGAAATCCAGTCAATAATCTCGGATGCAAAGGACGCATTGCCTGCGGCTAAAAAAATAGTAAATATCGATGGTTCACAGGGTCTTGTAATGCTGGACCTTGACGGCAAGAAGATGAATATTGATGTACGGCTGACAGTCCCCCAGAATGCCATGCGCTATTATGAGAAAGCCAAGAAACTGGAAAAGAAGCGTAAAGGTGCTCTTGCTGCAATCGAAGATACGAAAAAGGCAATGCAAAAGAAAAAAGCTGCACCTAAAAAGCATTTCAAGGTAGTGCACAAGAAACACTGGTATGAACGTTTCAGATGGTTCTTTTCTTCTGATGGTTTCCTTGTGGTAGGTGGCAGGGATGCCACAACCAATGAGGAACTTGTAAAGAAGTACATGGAAAAACGGGATCTCGTATTCCATACTCAGGCACCAGGTGCCCCGATTACGGTTGTCAAGACAGGGGGAAAGTACATTCCCGACACAACTTTGCAGGAAGCAGCGGAGTTTGTGGTTTCATTCTCAAGTATCTGGAAGGGGGGACAGTTTAGCGGGGATTGCTACTGGATATATCCTGAACAGGTCACAAAGACACCGGAATCCGGGGAGTACCTCAAGAAAGGTTCCTTTATAATCCGTGGTGAGCGTAATTATTACCGGGATGTGCCTGTCAGGGCTGCGGTGGGTCTGGAACTCAAACCCGAGACCCGGGCAATCGGTGGTCCTGTCTCGGCTGTGAAAGTGCGGGGTGAACATGTTGTAGAACTGACACCCGGCAAATTCAACCAGAACGATATAGCAAAGAAAATATACCGTATATATGTAGAAAGGTTAAAGGATGTACATTTTGTAAAACAGATAGCATCTCCTGACAAGATTGCCAATGTACTGCCCCCGGGCGAATCAGACATCAAAAAGTGAATCGTGATTGTATGAGAGTTACCAAAAAAAACCTGAAAGGAAATGAAGGGGAGATCACCGTAGTACCGGAGACCCTGGATGACCTCTGGCATCTTAAGTACATAATCGAAAGAGGGGATCTTATATTTGCCTTGACCAAACGCAAATCCGATTCTGCAAACGATAAGATACGCCCTGAAAAAACCGAGAAGAAGACTGTGCGGCTTGGTATCAGGGTCGAAAACCTGGAATTCCATAAGTTTTCCAACCGTCTCAGGATTCATGGTCCAATTGAGCACGGAATGGATGCCGGTTCTTATCATACCCTGAATGTCGAGGACGGGGTTGATATTTCCATTATAAAGCGCTGGAAAAAAGACCAGATTGAAAGGATCAATGAGGCAGAGGCATCCTCGAAAAAACCGGGCGTAATAATTGTTGCAGTCGAGGAAGGGGATGCCGACATCGGGCTTGTGCGCCACTATGGTGTGGAATCCTATGCCCATATATGCCAGTCTTCGGGTAAAGGGGAAGGCACTTTAAGAGAGGTCTTTTTCAATGAGATTCTTGACAAGCTTAAATATGTGGTTTCAGATTCTCAGTCTGTCGTGGTTGCAGGACCCGGCTTTACCAAGGATGATTTTCTCAAATATGTTGAATCAAATGACCCTGAGCTTGCGGCAGGTATTATCGTGGAGGACACTTCTTCGATAGGCACATCTGGTTTCCAGGAAGTGCTGCGCAGAGGTGCGGTTGATAGGATTATGGAGCAATCACGTATAGCCCGGGAAGCATCCCTCATGGAGGCCCTGCTAAAGGAAATAGCTATGGATGGCAAAGTTGTCTATGGGGTGGAGGAAGTTAAGCGGGCCAACAATTACGGTTCAATTGAAACGCTTCTCATTTCCGATGAATTCCTGCTGCATGAAAGGGAGAAAGGCGAAGGTGGAGGAATTGACTCTTTCATTCGGAATGTGGAGTATTCCCAGGGTAAACTTGTGGTTTTCAGTACCGAATTTGAACCAGGGCAAAAACTGGAAGCGCTTGGTGGAATTGCCGCACTCCTGAGATTTAAGGTGTGATCAGTGTTTACGGATGGCCCTGTCGTTGCACTCTATAGAGGCCATTTCCTTGCCATCCATGAACATCCGTACTGTTCCGCCACTTTCTGAAACAGTTATTGCAACTGCCACGGTGTCCCGAGTGATCGCAGCTGCTGATACATGTCTGCCTCCCAGTCCCTTATTTATCCCTATGTCCTTTGCATCAACATCCAGGTAACGACCTGCGGCATGCACTACTCCTTCTTTAGATATTATAAAAACACCATCAAGCAGAGCAAATTCTTTAATCGATTCCCGATTGTTTTTCTTTAAGATGTTCCTTTCATCCTCAGGATGGCCTGAATAAGGGTTGAGGATCATCTGGTGGGAGCGCTGCATCACTTCTTCAAGATCACCGATTATAAAAGCTGTACCTACGGGACTGCCTTCCCTGCCTGTGGAAGCAATTTCCAGAGCAATTTTAAGAACTGCTCTTATTATTTCAGGGGAGACTCTCTGTTCAAATTTTTCCAGAGCTTTTAATAGTGGATTCCCTGAAATATTATGGATAATCACAGCACCTGAATCATCTGTAATTATCAGTCCTACAACCTTTCCTTTTTTAATATTCCCGATTGCCTGTTCAATAGCTGCTGCATTTTCTACATCTTCTATGGAAACCGCGGCATCTCTCTGGATCTGGTTGACAATTTGTTTTAACCTTCCTTCTTCTTCGTCAAGAGGTATCAGGCTTTCGACAGCATTTCTTGATGGATTAGCAGCAAAGTAGACGGGCAGGTCACAACCAAATAAATTCCTGTCAACATCTCCTGATACGATTATTGCAGAGGCTTTAATTTGTGTTGCAGTTTCAAGTGCGGATTTTACAAGTATGTCAGCGGTGTCCATTTCATCCCCGTTTTCTTTTATTCAGATTATATTTTTGCTACTATTAATTTTTGTCTATATAATAAAATAAGGTTTAGTATCCTGTGTCGTTATTCTATTAAAGAATACCATTAATTTCAATATGGTGATTTGGTTTGGTAAGGACATTTGTTGCTGTGGAGTTTCCTGTGGATTTTACGCAGATAGTAATAGAAGTACAGGAAAATTTCAAGGAAATGGGAAAGATGAAAATTGTCCCTGCGGAATTGGTTCATGTTACCTTGAAATTCCTAGGCGAAGTTGATGAAGGCAAAATTGCGGATATAGAACAATCACTTGAAAATATTTCCTGTGAGCCTTTCATATGCCTTATAAAAGGGGTGGGGGTATTTCCCAGCGTCAAAAAACCGCGTGTATTGTGGCTTGGTATTGAAGGTAATTTTGACCCTTTGCATAAGCAGGTTGAATGCTACCTTGAAAAAGAAGGTTTTGAACCTGATGCGCGTGAATTTACTGCTCATGCAACTATTGCACGAATAAGACACATTCCTCGCTCCAACATGAATCAGTTTGCCAGTATAGTTAAGAGAACAGAGGATGTCGAATTCGGGAAATTTACGGTTGACAATTTCAGGCTAAAAAAAAGTATATTGACTCCAGAAGGGCCTGTATATGAAACCCTCCGGGAGTTCAATCTTTAAGTAGTTCGTATTTATCAAACCCGCTTGACCTGGTGATCTCTTTCTCACTGTTTATAAGGAGGCACTCCACTCCTTCAAGTTTTTCTATCATTTCAAGCCCCTTTTCTTCTTCCATCACAAAAACAGTAGTTGCAAGTGCATCTGCTTCTATGGCTGTAGGAGCTATTATCGTTGCACTGATCAGGTTTGAAACCGGGTAGCCTGTGCGAGGATCTGCGATGTGTGATACGCTGGCGGATTTGTTGTAGTAGCGTTCGTAGTTGCCACTGGTCGCAACAGCTATGTTGCGGGCATTGATTATTGTTATTGGCTTTGCTTTTTTATCCGGGTCCTGAAGCCCGATAGACCATTCCTGTCCATCGGGTTTTTCTCCTATATATCGTCCGTCTCCACCAGCATTGACAAATCCGTCTTCAATTCCGTTTTCCTGCAGGCTTATTATGGCCCTGTCTACAGCATATCCCTTGGCAATTCCTCCAAGAACGATTCCCATATTATTTCCAATAATTATTGTGTTGTCATTTATAGTTATATTTGAGGAATTTACGAGGGGAAGTGTGTTGTTTATTTCGTTCTCTGTCGGGGGAATATTAGGTTTATCGGGTCCGAATTTGCTTGCCCACAGGTCCAGTACAGGTTTTACAGTTATGTCAAATGCCCCATCACTGATCTGTGAATAATAAATTCCACGTTCAATTACGTATATTAGTTCATCACTGGCATTTTCTATATCCTTGTTCTCATTGAGGATGTAGATTTCACTGCTGTTGTTATAAGAATCAAGCAAATTGGATGCCCTTTCCATTTTCATAAAAGCATTTTCAATGCTGTTATATGCATGTACTTTATTGTTGTCCACAACCGTTATTGTGACACTTGTGTCCATCAGCATTCTTGTCTGGCTATATGTACGGTATTCTTCAGAATTATCATCTGAGGTAGATTGCACGTATGCAAACCCAACAGTTATAATGATTATTAATGTAAGAATCAACAGGTATTTCGGGTTCATGCGAAGGGAAATGAGGTGTTTTATTTTAAACTTAATTCGAAATCTATAAATATATTCAATTGGTCAGTTCTGCTTTAATAATAACAAATCACGATTATGTAATCATTCCTGCTTTATGGTTGTATGCTCTCCACAATGGTGGATGTTGGATGCGAAAGCAGGTTATATAGAAGGAATATATTGTTGCCTGAATGGCTCGATTGGTATTATGACCAGTATCTGAAGAAGTTGCAAAATTATAATGTGTGATCTTTATGGCAAGTTTGAAAGCAAGTCTCGTTGCGGTTTCATTTATCGTCCTTGTATTAGCAGGGATAAACCTGTATTTGGGATACAGTGGAAACGATCTTCTTGCACATCACTATATGACAGATGGAGAATGGACAGACTCAAGTTGTGGTGGCTGTCATATGGGTGTGTATGAAGAAGTTGCCGAATCCTCTCATGTACAGAGGGATATAGCCCAGTGGGAACCCCTAACCAATTATCATGCTGATATCCAGGGAGAAGAACAGTGGGTGAAAGAATATGGTCGATATCATCCGGGCGGGGGTGAACTGGAAGAATATGGCGTTGATATCGATTGTATGAGCTGCCATGAACAATATGGCTTATATGATGCTGAAAAGAGAGCTATGGCATTTGAATCAGGGAATTTTTCCGCTGCCAACGATGCTGCTTTGGAAGATGCCATTCCTGTGGTTCAGCAGGACCCTCTACATGTGGCTACTTATACCCTGGATGTGGTAACACCTCTGCCAATACTCATTGCTTTTCATGATGCTGTGAATGCAGGGCCTACTAAGACCTCATGTATAGACAGTTGCCATGAAAAGGATGTACCAACAACTGCTGTGATGTGGGCTTCAGAGGACTATGAAGAATACGATGTGCATGCTGAAGTCAACTGTGTGGAATGCCACACTACGGAAGAACACAACATTGCCGGAAGCGAAGTTCATGGACCAGAAACCACAGAAGAGATGTCTGTTCACGGAGAATTGGCTACCATGAAAAGTTGTGAGGATGCAGACTGTCATGAGGGAATTTCCCACGGCCCAGTTGCAGATGCTCACCTGGAATTCCTGGAATGCCAGTCGTGTCATATTCCAGCCCTGCCGGGTGGCGAATTGCCCGGAGGTACTCCACTTAAGTCTTTTAACTGGTCTTCGGGTGAACGTGTGGATTCTTACAGAATGGAAGACTTTGCTCCACAACTTGCCTGGACAAATGGTGTGCAGGAAGGTAAACTCAATTTGCCCGACAGCAAGAATGACAGTGATGTCAAACTAGCTTCTTTCAATGTGGTAACAGGTAGCTGGTGGGATGCAGGTCAGGATGCCGATGTCCTTGCCAATCCGCATACAAGTGCTTCAATGGGTGATCCAATACCTACATCCGAGGTAAAGGCAGCTGATTCCAATGGTGATGGAACGGTAACTTCTGAGGAAATGCAGGCTTATGATGGGGACAGTGACGGTACACCGGATTATCCGAATGCTGTCCTAAGGCAGATTGATCTTCACTATAAGCTGGGACATAACATTGCAGGCTCTGAAACCGGAATGGAAGAGCCCCTTATGTGCGATGATTGCCATGGGGTCTCTGCTTCGGAAACCCTTCAGCAAGTCCACTTTGAGGAAAGGCCGGATTGCCAGACCTGTCATGAAGTGCAGCCTGTGATTGATTGGGCAGCCCTTGGATATGACAGTGATCCTGCAGAAACCGATCCTCCTACCAATTTCTCCGCAAAGACCATAGATATTACAATACCCGGGGCAAAGCCACCTGAGGTAGAAAGGGAGCCTGCATTCTAAGGAGCTGGTATCAAATGGCAGAAATTAATGTAATGGAAACAATCCCTGAAAAAATGATTATTCCTCTCAAGCAGCACAATGGGGATATTTGCGAACCACTTGTAAGCAAAGGAGAAGTTGTTAAGGTTGGCCAGAAGATAGGTGAATGTCCTTCTGAAAAATGTGCTGCAATCCATTCCAGTGTCTGTGGGGAAGTGGTTTCAGTTGAGGAAAGTTCACATCCATCCGGCAACAGGATAAACAGCGTAGTTATACAGCCCATAGAAGAAACAGAATGTGAAGATTTCACTCCTTTCAAAGATTCCGGTAAGGAGCAATTAATCTCGGCTATCAAAGAGGCAGGTATCGTGGAAAATTACGGTACTCCCACTCACCTGGTATTAAATCCTCCTGATTGTGATATCGATACAGTTCTGATCAATGCCACCGCATCGGAATGGGTCGGTCATAACTATGAAACTCCCCTGGAATATGCATCACAGATGCTTGATTCACTCCGTTTGTTGATGAAAGCTGCCGGTGCCAGCCGGGGGGCCATTGTTCTGAGAAATGATGATAAAGATTCAATCGATGCTTTTGATGGCCTGGATTATGAAGGTAAAACTATAATGGTGGCTCCTCTTCTCGGTAAAAGAAGGGTTGGTTATTATTTCAATGACCAGAATACTGATATCATTGTAGCTTCACAGGACAAGATATACGGCAAGAATATTTTTGAATATTTTACTTATAATGTTACAGGTAGGAAGGTGCCTTTCCGTTGCACTCCGGCCAATGCAGGAGTTGCCATATGTGGGGTAAAATCCGCAAAAGCCATTCATGACCTGGTCAATACCGGAATGCCATATATAGAAACAGTGGTTAATGTGTCCGGTCAGGTGAATAATCCTCAGCATCTACTGGTAAAAATAGGTACTACTTTCAGAGATGTCATCGAAGCCTGTGGGGGTTATAGTGGTGAACCTGCGAAACTGATTTCAAATGGAGTAATCACAGGAGTTGCACAGTATGAGGAAGAAGTCCCGGTTACTAAAATGACCACCTCGATTATAGTTCAGGGCAAAGATGAAGTACTAAAGGATATCTCAAAGGATTGTATCCATTGTGCCCGTTGTGTGGATGTGTGTCCTGTAGATCTTATTCCAAACAGGATAGCAGCTCTTTCCAATCAGGGTCGTTTTGATGAGTGTAGACAGATGCATATAGAGAACTGTATAGAATGCGGAAGATGTTCTTCTGTTTGTCCCAGTAAGATTCATGTAATGCAACTCATCCAGTACTCCAAGGAAGCAATTGCAAGAGCCGATGAAGATTTTTCTGAAAAGGAATCATCAAATATTAAATTAGGATGTTCATGCGGAAGTGAATAAAATGACTTTTACAATATCGCCCCCTCCTCATATCAAGCAAGATACAACATTCAAAAAAATAACCTGGATCAAGATTCTGGCTCTTTTACCTGTAAGTGTTGTTTCAATTTATTTCTTCGGACTATATGCACTTGCTCTTATCCTTGCCGGAATCGGTATGGCAATAGTCACGGAACTGGTAATAGAGAAGGCCTTCAATAAAGATATCACAATAATGGACGGGCAGGCTGTTCTTATAGGGTTGATGCTAGCTCTTATGTTGCCGGCTGAAGCACCGATATGGATACCTATTGTGGGTTCCTTTTTCGCAGTGGCCATTGGAAAACATGCTTTTGGAGGGATTGGTTCATATATATTCAATCCCGTGCTGGTTGCCTGGGTTTTTCTAATTCTGGCTTATTCATCCTATATGTATCCCGTATCCTTCCCTGAGCTGGGAGGTATTTCTGACATATTTCTTGAAAACGGGGCAGGGTTGCTTATTGGTGTATCACCGGTTGCTTTGATAGGTGGTTTATATCTGATTTTAAAAAGGTATATTGAATGGAAGATTCCGGCTTTCTATGTGCTTACAACTCTTGTGCTTGCTTTTCTCGTAGGGGATGAAATAGGGCATGTGGTAACAGGTGCATTTGTTTTTGGCGTATTCTTCCTTGCTACAGATTCACCTTCGTCACCGGTGACTAAAAATGGTAGGATTATCTACGGTATACTTTGCGGTGTTTTAACTGTAATTTATGGCCATTTTGCAAATTATATATTTGCAGTTTTTTATAGTATATTTCTGGCCAATTGTGTAACGGCATTTATTGATACTTCTACTTTGCCGGGTTCTTTTGCAGAGGAATCCTTCCTCCAACGTAAATATAGGAAAATAATGGAAAAAATCCCGATTGAAAGGCTTGGGGTGAAGACTGATGACTGAATCAGGAAGAGATGTTGCAGTAATTATCGGCAAACTTGTATTGGTTTGTCTGGTTGCCTCTTTAATGCTTGGCCTTACCTACGTGCCCACACAGGAACAACTTGAAATTAATAAGATAGAAGCACAAGAAGAAGCTATGAAAGAGGTAGTACCTTCTGCTTCAGACTTTGAACCCGTTTATAGTGGAGAGCAAATACTTTATTACAGAGCATTTGATTCCTCTGGTAACTTGGTAGGTTATGCTTTCTTTAGTGAGGAAAACGGCTATAATGGACCAGTTGAATTAGCTGGTGGTATTGATTCTTCCTTTAATACGATTACTGGTATGGAGGTAATGGGTCATTCTGAAACACCAGGCTTGGGTGCAAAAATCACTGAGGATAAATTTAAAAACAAATTTTCCGGCTTAGCTGTTGAAGATCTTCAACTTTCGCAAAACGGGGGTTCTATAGATGCTATTACCGGCGCAACGACTTCATCTCATGCTGTGGTGGATGCATTGAATTCAAAAATTGATGAAATCAAGGAGCATGAAACTTAATCAGGTGATATCTATGAGTAAAGCATTCAACGAGTTCATTCGTGGAATTACAAAAGACAATCCAGTATTTGCTCTTGTGTTGGGCTTGTGTCCTGCACTGGCGGTAACTACTTCTGTAGAAAATGCAATAGGAATGTCTGCAGCGACTGCTTTTGTTTTGATTTCTGCTAACCTGATGGTTTCAGCTCTTAGAAAACAAATTCCTTCCACTGTAAGGCTGCCTATATTTATTTTGATCATTGCCACCTTTGTATCTATTGTCGAAATGGTGATGGAGGCCTATACACCGCCTTTGTACGAAGCATTGGGTGTTTTTATTCCCTTGATTGTTGTAAACTGTGTAATCATCGGGCGGGCAGAAGCTTATGCAAATAAGAATACAGTTCCATATTCTTTGATAGATGCACTTGGTATCTCAGCAGGTTTCCTTTTTGCATTGGTACTCATAGGTGGTACCCGGGAACTTTTGGGCACCGGTCAAATTGTTGTTTTCGGCCAAATGCTTATTGCACTGCCTATGGTGGAGCCTGCTGCTTACATGATCTTGCCTCCAGGTGCATTCCTTACAATAGGTATAATTATGGCACTTATAAATCACAGACGCGCAAAAAAACTTGCAAGAGGTGAATGAAATTGGTAGAAAAAGCTTTATTTGCCATTTTTTTAGAAGGAGCTTTTATTAAGAACTTCCTTATTATACAGTTCCTTGGGCTTTGTTCCTTCCTTGGTGTCACAAAAGACACTAAAGGTGCTGCAGGTATGTCGGGAGCCGTTATTTTTGTCATGACAATGGCTTCAATAATTTCTTACGGAATTTATACGTTTATTCTTGATCCATTGGGTCTTACCTTTTTAAGACTCATCAGTTTCATTGTGGTGATCGCTTCACTTGTACAGCTTGTTGAATTTGTTGTGAGGAAAAATATACCTTCCCTTTACAGGTCACTTGGTATTTATCTCCCTCTTATAACAACAAATTGTGCTGTGTTAGGTGTAGTATTACTTAATGTAATGAATGAATATTCTTTCCTGGAAAGTATTGTATTTGGAATTTCGGCAGGTGTAGGTTATACTATAGTAATGGTGATGATGTCAAGTATAAGAGAAAGAACCTCTTTAGTACCTGTCCCTGCTGCAATGAGAGGTTTGCCTCAGGCATTTATTATCGCTGCCTTCCTCTCAATGGCGTTTATTAACTACTTCAAGGTGATACCTATATGAACCTTACAACAATTCTCATCCAATCTATGGCAACTCTGGGAGGTTTGGGTCTTGCTATTGGTATTATGTTGATTGTTGCTTCCAAGAAATTCAAAGTGGATGTAAACCCTCTTGTAGAAGAAGTAACTGAAATTTTGCCAGGTATAAACTGTGGTGCATGTGGATATGCCGGATGTTCTGACTTTGCTGAACATGTGGTGGAAGATAATGCTCCTCTTACTGGATGTCCGGTAGGTGGTTTTGATGTAGCCAAAGAAATCGGCGGGATTTTGGGACAGGAAGTTTCTGATGCTGAAGCAGAATACCCCTATGTTCGTTGCAATGGGGGTATCCATTGTATCGACAGGTTCAATTATGAAGGTATTGAAGACTGTAAAGCCGTGATGATGCTTTCTGAAGGTGAAAAGGGTTGTAACTACGGATGTATGGGGCGGGGGACCTGTGTCAGGGTTTGTCCCTTTGATGCTATTCATATTGGTGATGACCGTTTGCCCAAAATTAACAAGAATTTGTGTACAAGCTGCGGTATTTGTATTTCATCATGTCCCAACGACATCCTTGTATTTGCAAAGGAGTCAGAAAAGGTGCATGTAGTTTGCATGTCCCATGACAAAGGAAAGACTGTAAAAGCGGTATGTGAAAACGGTTGTATTGGTTGCAAACTTTGTGAGAAAGCATGTCCTGTAGATGCAGTACATGTAACCAAATTCCTTGCAGAGATCGATCAGGAAAAATGTATATCCTGTGGTAAGTGTGTGGAAAAGTGCCCTCAGGGCTGTATTGAAATGAGGTGATTTGATGAGTCGTCTTGGTTATTCAACGGTTACCGGATTGGATGAAAACGTTGAAGCTGTGCTTTGTTATCTAGGTTTCTGGATCACAGGTCTTATATTCCTTCTCATAGAAAGGGAAAACAGGTTTGTACAATTCCATGCATTGCAGTCTATACTAACATTTTTGCCTCTTTCTGTAGCTATCTATCTCATTGCCTGGATTCCATATGTAGGCTGGATACTTGCTGATATTGGAGGATTCTTTTCCCTTTTCCTGACACTTGTCCTTGTAATTATGGCATGGAGGGGTGCAAAGTTCAGGCTGCCTTTTTCAGGAAAACTTGCCTATGAAAAGATTTATAGATGAAGTCACTTCTGGCTTCATCTCCTGTCATGTTTTGCGAAAATTTAAATTCTAATTAACTCTTATTCTTACCTCCCTTGCTCCCCGTATCTGGAGGATAGCTATGAAAGAAGAAATATGGATTGAAAAATACAGGCCCTACAGGCTTGAAGATGTGGTGGGACAATCAGATACAATTGAAAGATTACGATCCTATATAAAAACCAATAATCTTCCACACTTGCTTTTTTCAGGTCCGCCCGGTGTAGGAAAAACAGCTACTGCCGTATCAATTGCCAGAGAACTCTTTGGGGATGATTGGCGGGAAAATTTCACTGAACTGAATGCCTCGGATGAGCGTGGTATTGATGTGGTCAGGACCAAGATAAAGAATTTTGCAAAAACTTCTCCGATTGGTGGAGCGGATTTTAAGATAATCTTTCTTGATGAGGCTGATGCTCTCACACCCGATGCTCAGTCTGCATTGAGACGTACTATGGAACGCTATACGAACAATTGCAGATTTATTCTCTCATGTAACTATTCTTCCAAGATCATTGAGCCAATACAATCCAGATGTGCTGTTTACAGGTTCCGTCCTCTTTCCGATGATGCAATAGGTAAACGTTGTCGGCATATAGCAGAAAAGGAAGGTCTGGATATTGCAGATGATGGTATCGAAGCTATCAAATATGTTGCAGAAGGGGATATGCGCAAAGCAATAAATGCCGTCCAGGCTGCTTCAATGTTTGATTCAAGTATCCATGCGGACAGTATTTATCGGATTACTGCCACGGCCCATCCTGAAGAAATAAAAGCCCTTTTGGAAAGTGCTCTTGGAGGCAACTTTATTTCATCTCGCAAAAAGCTTGAAGATTTAATGGTTTTAAGAGGTTTGTCGGGGGAGGATGTTGTAGGTCAGGTTTACAGGTCACTCTTTGACATTGACATGCCTGCCCGGAAACTTGTCTCAATTGTTGATGTGCTGGGTGAAATCGATTTCAGGATAACTGAGGGGGCAGACGAGCGCATCCAGCTGGATGCTTTACTTGCTCATCTCTCCATTGAAGGTGAGGAATAAGGTTATTGAATGCTTTTTGGTGACCATCTTGTCGATTTACTGGGTTCTGTTCCTTCCTGGCTTGCTACCATCGTAATGGCTGCTTTGCCGGTAGCCGAGCTCAGGGGTGCAATCCCAATAGCTATAGGTTTATACAATATGTCTCCTCTGGAAGCATATTTTCTGGCTGTTTTTGGTAATATGCTTCCAGTGGTGCCTCTTTTATTGTTTCTTGAGCCGGTTTCATCCCGGCTCAGGCGTTTTTACATTTTAGACAGGTTTTTTGGGTGGCTTTTTGCACGCACCCATCGTAACCATTCGGAGAGATTTGAAAAATACGGAACCATGGCACTGGTAATGTTTGTGGCCATCCCGCTTCCGATTACCGGTGCATGGACCGGCTGTGCAGCAGCTTTTGTTTTTGGAATAAAATTCAGACACTCTCTTATTGCCATTCTTGCAGGGGTCATGATTGCCGGTTTTATAGTTACCATATCCACACTGGTGGGGATTAGTGTTATGGATCTTGTAGTTTAAACTTTAGTCACGTGTCTTGCGTGCAATATCAACTGCCATTTTTATATCTTCTTCTTTAACGGTTTTCCTTCCTGCGTGCCTGGCAAGAGCAATGGCTTCATTCGATATTTTTATGCCATATTCTTCCAGTATCCTGGCAAGCTCTGCACTTGCATTTTCACTAATTCTCTCTGCACCTGCTTCTCTGATAACTCTTCCAACCGGTGCAACTGGTATTATTGTCATTCTTTCTTATGTCTCCTTTATCGGGTGATTAATGTATTTTTTGTTTTAATCATCAATTTCTTCATCAAAGTCGATACTGACGCTACCTGATTCTTTTGCCAGTGTTTTGGAAATAAATCCTGATTCAAGATGGCAGGCATGAATTGCTCCACTAGGTACGATACAGGTCGGACATGTGTGTGCTTCCTGTGCCTTTTTGGTGATGTGGTTGTCCCGGATGTCAAAAATTTCCATTCTGGGTACTTCCATCTTTGACATTTCCTGTATTTTTTTGCAATCACTGGTAATATCAACGTTAATCTTTTTACCTTCTTTTTCTGCGTTAATTTTATGTTTGTAACCGCAGATTCTTGAGTTTACAGTAACTTCTGTCATATTTTCACTCCTTTTAAGATAGGTGTTTCTATCTGATAATTATATTTGCTGGTCTTATATAACAGTTATGCACACATCTCACAAAACCACTGTGATTATGTTCGTAGCTATAGTTTTTCTCCGGGAATAATTCGACATCCTTAAATATCCAAAAGAAAGAGATTATTAGCAGTTCATTAAAATGACTTAATCATTCTTTTATGAGGGATACAAATTGGATAGAGATAAAATAATTGAACAGGTTCTTGAAAAACTGGGTCAGGTAAAAGGTGTAGGTGCTACAACACTACTTTCTTCAGATGACAGGGAAACCATAAGGAAAATGGAGGAAAAGGCTGACCAGATGACTTTAATGGGTCTGGGCAGAGGTGATAATCAGGGCGTGAAAAAAGTACTTGATATGGATGTACTTGTGTCTTTCCTTACGGATATGGACTATGAATGGCCTTGTGGCCCAAATGTAATCTTAAAGCATAAAGATAAAAAAGTGGGTGAAGACACTGAGGATGCCGAAAGGATTAAAGAAGTGGAAAAGTGTGCCGATTCTCTTGTAATAGGAAATATTATCATTTATGACAAGGGGATCCTTATGGAGGCCAATAGCAGCAAGGAACCGCTTGTAGTTGTCCTCCCGCCCAAAGAATGTGAACCTGTAGGCTGTATTGAAGGCGTTAGTGATGCAATTCTGGCTTCCCCCTCACCTCCTACTGATGAATACATTAAAGAAAGGATGTGTGAGAAGAACGAATGTGGGAGCGGTACATTCCTACTGGGATTTGATTTTGAGAACAAAAGCTGATTTACAGCTTATAGCAATTTAATTATTATGTAACAGTGTGGTTTTGTGATTACTTCACAAAACCTTATATACCTTCGGATTTTATCTTCTTTATGCATTACTTTCTTTATTAATAGAGGTGTATAAAATGTATGGTATTGCTCTAGATTTGGGAACAAGTGGTTTTCGGGCACAATTGATTGATCTTGATACGAAGGATGTTTTAAAGACTGCTATTACAATGCGCCATCCACTGCCGGGCGGAAATGTGATGGATCATCTGGATTTTTCTATTCAGGTAGGTCCCGATATTTCACATGAAATAATGATGGATACGGTAAAGAAAATAATCGAAAGATTTGATGTTGACCCGGCAGATATCAGACGTATTGCTATATGTGGAAATCCTATACAGCTTTCAATTTTCCAGAACATTGAGATCCGCGACCTGGCTTATGCAGGTAAAAACAAACAAAAAAAGCTTGGTGTCGAAAATGTGGTGCGTGATGCCCGGGTTTTCGATGCCTCAGAGATATTTGATGGTGTGATTCCCCTTCCAAATTGCGAAATCATAGTCCCTCCCGCAATCAAACATGAAATTGGTGCCGATGCACTGGCAATGATGATTATGACCGATTTCTATGAACAGGAAAGACCTTCTCTTGTAACGGATTATGGTACAAATGCAGAAATGGCACTTAAAATAGGGGAAAAGATTATTACTGGCAGTGCAGCTGCAGGTCCTGCAATTGAGGGCCAGGGTATATCCTGTGGTATGCTTGCAAGTCCCGGTGCAATATCCGACGTAAATCCTGAGGGTGATTATTGGAGAATTACGATTTTGGATGAAGATATGTCTCCCCGTAAAGCCCATCTGATTGACCCGACTACCGGTGACATAAAAGAAGCCAGTGACCTGATTGCAAAAGGTATTACCGGTACGGGTGTAATTGCGTCAATTTCTGTTGCCCTGGATACTGGATTAATCAAGAAACTTCCAAATCTACCCAACGGTAAAATTATCCTGGCTGATGGTGTGGAAATTTATGACAGGGATATTGAAGAAGCAGGCAAAGCTATCGGTGCGATACGTGCTGCACACCTGACTTTACTTGTTGAAGCAGGTCTTGCCTATGAAGACCTTGATTATATGTATATGTCCGGTGCAACAGGTGCATATATTGATGCGGACAAAGCCAGAATACTGGGTTCCTGCCCAAACTTTTCCAAATCAATAGTGCAATTTGGTAACACTTCAATCTCCCTTGCAAGGGAACTTGTATTTGATGGAGGTCGTCTTGAGAATGTTAAGGAAGTAGCCAACAGAATAAAGGCCGATCATTTGATGATGGCAGAAAGCAAAACGTTCTCGAACTTCTATGTTTGTGAACTTTCCTACTGGACACAGGGAATGCCCATTGAAACATACAATCAGATGCTTGAAATGTATGGTCTTCCAACATTACCT
Source organism: Methanohalophilus portucalensis (assembly GCF_002761295.1). Taxonomy (NCBI): domain Archaea; kingdom Methanobacteriati; phylum Methanobacteriota; class Methanomicrobia; order Methanosarcinales; family Methanosarcinaceae; genus Methanohalophilus; species Methanohalophilus portucalensis. Next base: position 248,144 of record NZ_CP017881.1, read on the forward strand.
GAGCCTTATAAGGATCCTGTAATTGAAAAAAGGGTCATAAAGGATATTGATGAAGTAGGCAAAGAAGGCCTTGAAGTTGTGAAAAATCTGGGTATCGTAATAGAAGAGGAGGCTCCGGATTGCATTCTTTGCCGTAAGTGTGAAGAGGAATGCCCTGAAGATGCTATTATAGCGCTGGAAGAAGGCGGTAAGAAATATGTGCATTATGATAGTGAAAAATGCCTTGGAACTTCCTGCCATCGCTGTGTTGCAATTTGTCCGGTGGACGCAATTCATTACATAGACATTGATATCAAAACAATCTGATATCTCTATTTTTTAGCGGGCGCGTGTGGAGCGCGCTTTTCTTCTTATTTATAATTTCCGTTTGTGTCACTTATAATTCTGTATTCCTATTGTTACTCTATATTGATATTTAGAAACAACGTTGTCTTTACAATCAATATTAATATGTTGGATAATACTTGTGTGTTATTGAGGGCTTTGGAGCAAATTGCCTTGTTTTTGTAATGTAATTTTGTTGCAAAATTGATTTGATATAAACGGTGCCCATTATCATCGATAATTCAACATTGATAACATTGGACCGATGACAAATAGAATTGATTTTTAGTTGATTTCTAGATCACGAATCGATTAATATCTACTATTCTTTCCCTTTTGTGATAATTAGCGGTGACGTCCTGGTCTGCTATTCACCGACAAATATATATGGGCGTATTAAAAATCAGATTATGACAGCTAGTAATGGAGATGGAACTTACAGCACTACAAATTTGACGGATATTCGGCAAAGTTTGTTATGTTTATTTATGGAGGTTGTAAGTTTGCCAATGAATAAGGGTTGGTTTTCCTTCCCGTAATTTGTTGGCTAAAAAATTGCATGGGATGCGGATCACCCATCTCCTGGTCCGATATAAACCTGTGCTGGTGGTATCAATCCACTATAATATGAAATATGAATAAATATAGGAGTGAAAGGAAATGAAAGAACACTACTATCCAGGTGCACGCCCTCTGAATGGCGTTGAACTTAACCTCTTCTCTGAAGAGGATTTAAGGATGATCCATTCCGCTACAATGGAAGTCTTCCAGAACCCGGGTATCCAGGTTTCTGATGCTGAAGCAAGACAGATCTTCAAGGAAGCCGGCTGTGACGTCGACGAAAAGTCCCAGATCGTAAAGATCCCTGAATTCCTTGTAAACAGGTCTCTTCGTGACTGTCCATCCAGTTTCTATCTCAATGCACGTGATAAGAAGAAAGATGTAAAGCAGTCACACAAAGGTAAGGTCAACTGGACCTGCTTTGGTACCGGTGTCAAGATGTGCAACTATGAAGCACCAGGCAAGTACAAGACTGTCGATTCCGTCGAGGAAGACGTCGCAAACACTGCCAAACTCTGTGACTGGGCTGACAACATTGACTACTACTCCCTTGCAGTATCTGCCAGAGACTGGGCAGGTAAGGGTGCACAGGATGTCCACGAAACATTCACACCAATGACCAACACCTCAAAGCACTTCCACCACATCGACCCTGTCGAAGAAAGTGTGGAGTACTACAGAGACATGGTTGTTGCATACTATGGTGGCGACGAAGAAATGGCACGTAAGAGGCCTACTATGTCCATGCTTCTCTGCCCAACCAGCCCACTTGAACTCAGTGTAAACGCATGCCAGGTCATCATTAAGGGTGCACGCTATGGTCTCCCATTGAACGTCCTGAGTATGGCAATGTCCGGAGGTTCTTCCCCTGTATTCCGTGCAGGAACCCTCGTTACACACAACGCAGAAGTTCTCGCAGGTATTGTCCTTGCACAGCTCACTGTTCCAGGTGCAAAATGTCTCTACGGTAGTTCTACCACAACCTTCGACCTGAAGAGAGGTACAGCTCCAGTAGGTGCACCAGAGCTCGGTTTGATCAGTGGGGCAGTTGGTAAGCTTGCACAGTACTACGGTCTTCCATCCTTTGTTGCAGGTACCTAGGCAGATGCCAAGATCCCAGATGGCCAGGCAGGTCACGAAAAGACAATGACTACCCTGCTTCCAGCGCTTTCAGGATGTAACACCCTCTATGGTGCAGGTATGCTTGAACTCGGTATGACATTCTCCCTTGAGCAGCTCGTATTCGACAACGATATCATCGAGATGACCAAGTCTGCAATGCGTGGAATTCCTGTTGACGAACTGACCCTTGGTGTAGAATCTATCCAGAAGGTTGGAGTAGGTAAGAACTTCCTTGCACACAAGCAGACCAGGAACTACATCGACAGAGTCTCCGATCCAAAACTCATTAACAGGGATATGTTCGGTGACTGGGCAGCAGCAGGTTCCAAGGATCTTGCAACCGTTGCTCATGAAAAGGTTGTTGACGTCATGAAGAACCACGAAGTCAAACCAATCGATGCTGACATCATGAAAGACATGAAAGCTGTCATGGACAGGGCAGACGAAGATGTCAGGAACGCAATGTAATTTAATTTCAATTTAATTTTTAGGAGAATAAAAATGGCTACACAGGAAGAGTTACAAGAAAAAGGAAAAGCTGCAGTTATGGATTTTGATGACGAAGCAGTTGTAGAAGTTGCAGAAGAATGTATCGCTGCAGGACTTGACCCGGTTGCACTCATTCAGGACGGCTTCACTGCCGGAATGAATGAGATTGGTGACCAGTTCGAGCAGGGTACCCTTTTCCTTCCACACGTCATTGCTGCATCCGAAGCAATGAGTGCAGGTGTTGAAGTTCTCACCCCCGAACTTGAGAAACTCAGCGCAAAATCCGAAGACAAAGGTACAATAGCAATTGGTACTGTAGAAGGTGACATTCACACCATCGGTAAGGATATCGTTGCAACCATGCTCAAGATCGCTGGTTTCAATGTAATCGATCTCGGAAGAGATGTACCAATCGCTGACTACGTTACCGCTGTTAAAGAAAACAACCCAGACATCATTGGTTCCTCTGCTCTGATGACCACCACCATGGTCCTTCAGACACAGATTGAAGAACAGCTCAAGGAAGCTGGTGTACGTGATGGTGTCAAAACCATGGTAGGAGGAGCTCCTGTAACCCAGGACTGGGCTGACAAAATTGGCGCAGACATCTATGGAGAGAACGCATCTGACGTAGTCGTCAAATGCAAGGCAGCAATGGAATAATTCCGTTGATGTGCGTGGGTGTATTGTTTAATACACCCACAAATTTATAACCTCTTTAATATCTATATATATTTGCTATATCAACTATAAATATTTGTAAATGAACTGGAGGAGTTTGTTTGGTAGATCTACAAGCATTAAGACAAGCAGAACATGGAAGACGTATCCGCTTTGGATATATGTGGGCACTTTTCTGTGCTGTACTTTGGGGTCTCTGGTATATACCAGGTACCGTCGTATGGGGTCTTGCACCCTTCGTTGAAATGTACACTGAAGTCGCTTCAACAAGCGGCGACAGTATGGCATTGATAGTTACTGCAGTATTGATTACTGCATTAAATGCTGTTACAGTTGTACTTGCGCTATTCGTATGGAATGGTGTGCTTGGTAATTATGGTGAAATGATAAGGACAGCCAAGTCTTTCCACCCCTGTTCCAAGTGGTTCTTATTTGCATCTGTATTTGGTGGACCGGTTGCAATTCTTGGTTCCTTTATGGCAATGGGATTTGTCGGAGGAGCTTTTGCAGCGGTTGCCGCATTGCTTTATCCTGTTATTGGTGCCGCACTTGCCAATGTATGGCATGGTGAGAAGATCAGTAAGAGGGCAGCAATGGGTATTATTGTTATCATCGCCGGTGGTATAACCATCTTTGGTGGCGGTGTAATTACTGAACTCCAGGCAGGAAGTGTTGGCTGGATTGGATATCTCGGCGGACTGATGGCTGCAACCGGATGGGGTATTGAAGGTGCTGTTGCTGACAAGGGTCTTGACGTTGCAAATGCCGATGTCGGTCTTCACCTGAGATTCATCGCGGAACTTGCCATCTGGATAATCATTGCGTTGCCTTTGCTCGCAATCATGGGTTACCCGGTCTTCACATATGCATTCCAGGTATTCCAGCCTTGGACAATACTAATGTTCGTATTTGCAGGAATCACTTTCGGATTCTGTTATGTGTCCTGGTATAAGTCCTTCCCACTTATCGGTGTCGGACGTGGTCAGGGTATTGCAAACCTGTACGGTATGTTTGCTGTGATTTCCACAATTTTGTTCTTCGGTGACGTACCACAGTGGACTGTGCTGGTTGGTGGTGCTCTCTGTATTGTTGGTAGTTTCATAATGTTCTCCGAAGAGAGTCTGGAACTCGAAACACTAAGGAACTAAAGTGATCAGGAGGTATCAAGAATGTCTAACTTACCACGAAAAATTAGGTTGATGGAACTCATGCAGGATGGCAATGAATACTGGAATTATGATGTCATCAAGCAGGCAATGCAGGACTTTGGTTTTCAGAGTGACTTCTCTCGCGACACGTTGAACATGGACCTGATTGAACTGGCAGCAGTAGCTTTCATCAAGGAAGTCGATCTCAAGGTCGATGATGAAGGTGTTTACAAGAAGGGTTTCCTTCTGCACAAGTATGTAATCACTGAAGCTGGAAAAGCCAGACTTTCCGATGCATGTATGTACGCAATCTAAGGAGGCTTTGTAAATGACACAAATGGAAGCATATACAGCATTCTTTGAATCTTCATATGTCCCTGCAGGGGAATATGTATGGTTGTTTGTTGTACTGCTTATTGCCTTTTTGGCAATCTGGCAGGCAAGGACTTGGGTATCGAATTTCTAAACTTTAAAACGTAAAATATATATAGATATTAAGCAGTTGATGGAGTTGGCAGGTGGGTGTTCACATGCCAATATCCATCGCTGATTGTGTTTTTTCTATAGTTTCACTATAGAACTTTTTAAGGAGGTTGTAACAACGACAAAAGAAGAATTATACAAAGAATTGTCTGACGCTATTGTAAGTTGCAAGAAAGATCAGGTTCTTGCTGCTGTCGAAAAAGCCCGTGGTGAACTCGAGGCTCCAGAAATCATTGAGAACGGTCTTGCAGCAGGTATGAATGAAGTCGGTACCCTTTTTGAAAGGGGTAAGTTATTCCTTCCACACGTCATGATGGCTGCAGAAGCCATGCAGGCCGGTGTGGACGAACTTAAAGATGATATGCCTGAAGCATCCGAAAAAGCTGCTGCTGTAATTGTCAATGGTACAGTAGAGGGCGATGTCCATGACATCGGTAAGGCTATTGTATCCACCATGCTCCAGACATCAGGATTCGAAGTCTATGACATCGGTCGTGATGCACCTGTAGCAGATTTCATTGCCAAGATCAAGGAAACAGACGCAAACATGGTTGGCATTTCCGCACTTATGACCACCACTCTCCAGGGCCAGAAGGAAGTAATCGAAGCCCTTGAAGAAGAAGGTCTCCGTGACAAGGTAAAAGTCATGGTAGGTGGCGCACCTGCAACCAATGCATGGGCCAAAAAGATCGGTGCAGACTGCTATGCAGAAAATGCAACTGAAGCTGTCAGCAAAGCAAAAGAGCTTCTCTTATAAGGTGATTATTTATGGCAAATGAATATTTTGTAAGGATGGGAGACGGCGAACGTATCTCCATGACCAAGGAGCAGATCATTGCAGACCTTCAGGAAGGTACTGCAGATGCAGCAGACCTTGGTGACATTCCTGAACTTTCCGGGGATGAACTTGACAAGCTCGCAGATATCATTATGGATCCCAACCGCATGGTCAGTGTCGAGCCAGGTATGGAAATCCCTGTAACCCATGACATTGGAACCCTCAGAATCGATGGTGACCAGGGTAACAGTGGTGTAGGTATCCCATCCAGCCGTCTTGTAGGATGTATGATGCACGAGAGAGGCTTTGGTGCTGACACAATGGAACTGGGTCATATCGACTACAGTTACAAGCCTGTCAAACCGGTTATTGCTCAGGAACAGCAGGCAATGGAAGTCTGCCAGCAGAATATGACTGTCCCCCTTCTCTACGGTGCAATGCCAAATCTTGGTCTCTATTATACACCAGATGGTCCATTCGAAAACCCTGGTGACCTCATGAAGGCTTTCAAGATCAACGAGGCCCGTGAATCCATCGAACATGCCGGTGACCATGCAACTCGTGATATCACCTGGATCATGCAGCACCTGCAGAAAGTAGGCTGTGACGGTGTCAACTTCGATACCATCGGTGCAGCAGGTGACGGGGACGTATATGCATCCCTATATGCGATGAAAGCACTCAGGGAAGAATTCCCTAACATCTACATCGAAGCAGGTATGGCCGGAGAATGTACCCTTGGTATGCACGGTGAACTTGAGTTCGAAGGTAAGGCTCTTGCAGGCCTCTGGCCACATGAGCAGGTGCCACTTGCTGAAGAAGCCGGTGCAAACGTGTTCGGTCCGGTCTGTAACACCAACACCAGCAAGTCCTCCGCATGGAACCTTGCCCGTGCAGTAACCTTCACCAAAGCAGCCGTTTCAGCTGCAAACATCCCCTGTCATGTTGACATGGGTATGGGTGTCGGCGGTATCCCAATGTTCGAGACTCCACCAATCGATGCAGTAACCCGTGCCAGCAAGGCAATGGTCGAGATTGCAGGTGTCGATGGTATATAGATCGGAGTTGGCGACCCAATCGGTATGCCAATCTCACACATCATGGCTTCCGGTCTTACAGGTATGCGTGCAGCCGGTGACCTTGTTGCCAGGATGCAGTTCTCCGAGGACATGCGCATAAATGAAGCCAAGGACTATGTTTCCAAGAAATTGGGCGTTGAAGCAATTGACCTGAGTGACGAATATGTCATGAGGGAAATCCGTGAAGAACTTGATATTGGTGTACTTACATCCGTGCCAGGATGTGCCAAAGGTATCGCATCCAAGATGAATATTGAGAAACTTCTCGATATTGAAATCAACTGCTGCGATAAATTCAGGGAAATCACAGGCTAATTAAAACAATGTTCTGTCTGCTTCTTGCAGATGGGACTTCTTTCTTCTTTTTTTAAGCTAAATATTAATGATTCTTTTCATGGATCTATTCTGATAAATATTTTATAATTGAACCCCTTTCTGGATATCAAATATAATTTCATTGGGGATGGTAGGGTATTTTTAATATAATTTTGTAAGACTGCTTCAGCCATATTTATGAAAGCAGTTAAATTGTTCAAAATATAATTTAAAATTGTGTATCTTGATGAGGATGTAAATGGCAATTATTGAAACTAAAGAAAGACTAGGGCGCAGCCTTGGGTTTTTTGCTACATTCGCAATAGGTACAGGTACCATGATTGGGGCAGGTATTTTTATTCTTCCTGCAATCGCAACATCCAGCGCCGGGCCTGCTGCAATAATTTCTTTTTTATTCGGGGGAATAATTTCAATGGCCACGGCAATAAGTATGGCTGAGCTGGCAACCGGTATGCCCCGGGCAGGAGGAAGTTATCACTTCATCAGCCGGGCAATGGGGGCTGGTTTTGGTATAGTTATCGGTCTGGGTGCATGGCTAGCTTTAATGTTTAAAGGTTCATTTGCCCTTATAGGTCTTGCCGATTATTTTCAGGTATTTTATTCTGTTCCAATCTATTTTGTGGCAATAGCAACAGGTTTAATCCTTTTAATCATTAACTACAGAGGTGCTAGGAGTAGCGGAACATTACAAAATATCATAGTAATTTTTCTATTATTAATATTAGGCTTATTCATTATTAAAGGCAGTTTTATGCTTGATATGGGGAAATTTACCCCTGTAGTCCCATTTGGATACAGTTCTATCCTTGCTACTACGGGTCTTATTTTCATATCTTTTTTAGGTATCACTCAACTTGCTGCAATTGCTGAAGAGGTGAAAGATCCGTCCAAGAATCTTCCAAGGGCCTTTATTGTTTCAGTCGCTGTTGTAACTCTGATCTATGTTGGTGTTATGGTTGTGATCAACGGGACTTTGAATTTAGACGAAGCTGTGAATACCAGTACCCCTCTTGTAGATGTGGCTGGCATGATGGCCGGTACTTCTGGTAAATTGGCCATAGCATTTGCCGGTCTGCTTGCTACACTTTCCACGGCAAATGCTGCCATAATGTCATCTTCAAGGTTTCCATTTGCCATGGGCAGAGACGCATTGATACCCCAGTGGTTCACAGTCATTCATGAAAAATTCGATACTCCTTCCCGTGCAATTTCGACTACCGGGATAATAATGATCCTTCTTCTGTTGTTGTTTGATGTGGAACAGCTTGCAAAATTGGGTAGTACTTTTAATATTTTAATCTTCGTTTTGATCAATATATCTGTAATAATTCTCAGAAAAAGAACTCTTGAGGAATATAAACCGACTTTTAAAGACCCCCTCTTCCCATTCACACAAATTTTTGGTATTGTCGGCAGTTTGATTTTGTTACCTTTACTTGGTTTGTTGCCTTTATTTTTTGTTCTATTTGTTATATTTATAGGATTGTTCTGGTACCAATTCTACTGTAAAGGTACAGCTGCTCCTGGCTACAGCTTATTTGATATGTTGGAAGATAGGGCATCTAAACCATCCATTGTTCCTGAATCAATGGTCAAAGTTTTGGTCCCTATTTCCAACCCTCAACACGAAAGAGATCTTTTGAATTTGGCAGATTGGCTTGGTGACGATATAATTGGCCTTCACGTGGTCAAAGTTCCACGCCAGACCAGTTTGAATGCAGCTCAGGAAGCCTATCATAAAAACGGTATTGAAGTAGAGTCTAGTTTACAAAAGGAATTTGAAAATTTCCCCATACTTCTTGGTCATGAGAGAGAATATATTATTGCCTTTGATCACACTGTATCAAATTCAATAGTTGAACAAGCCAACATCGAAAAAGTGGATATTATTATAATGGGATGGCATGAATCTGATCGATTCCATTATTCTATTGGAGATGTGACAAATGAGGTCCTGTCTTTCTCCAAAAGTCACATTGTTCTTTTGAAGGGCTATCTTCCTGAGAAGATTAACAGAATTGTAGTATCTTATGATGGAAAAGACAATTCAAGCTATGGTGTTTATCTGGCCAAAAGATTGGCTATTAATACAGGAGCTTCAATCCAAATTATCAATATATCTCATCCTGAAAAGGAATCAATTGACAAAAATGAATTACTTAGTAGTCTTGATAAAATAATCGGGGATGAAGACAGAATTTCAATAGATTATAAGTTTATAGAGCGCTTTTCAATTGTTGACGGGGTTTTGGAATTTGGGAATGCTGGAGACCTATTAATAATTGGTGATTCTGATCAAAGATTTAAAATTTCTTTGCTTGGGAGTTTATCCCAAAAAATAACCAAGTATTCCAGCAAGCCAGTCTTAATTGTGAGAAGATCCAAACCAATATCTAGAGAAGGATTAACTTATTGGCTAAGAAAAAAATTCTGATAAGATAGTTTTAGGAAATCTTCATGGGAATATTTGCTTCTCGTGTAAATGCGATAGGGAATATATTTAACACTCCTAGAAGATCTCCTTCTTTAATGTCTCCGGTGGCCTGGCCAAATATATATGCATATCTAATAATGCGTTCTTTATCCACAAGGCATGCTCCATTTGTGGAAGAGACATTAATTACAGATGTCATGGCGTGGTATATAAAGGCACATGGAATAGCTAATGAATCGGCTTCAAGAACTATTTCTCTGATGGGAATTTTTTTGTATTCTCCAGCTCTTATTTCTAAATCAGCATCAGAAGTTATCATTTCCCATCTTGCCTGAGTTCCAATTGTGAATTCATAAGGAGTGGCTTCTATTTTATTTGAAACGATTTCTCCTTTTTTGCGGGATACAACATTTATTATTTCTGAAGGCATCCAATCACATCATTGTAATATAATATAAATAGCATATATCAAACATTGTTGATAATGCTAATATACTTTTTTGCATAAAAAATGTTTTACTTTTATATATTATGTGGGACTTACGGAGGGTAGATAAAAAGTACAACTGAATTCTCTTTATTATGGATGGATAAAATGGTCACCTCAATATATTTTATGGAAATAATCGTACTTCTACTTTTATTGAGTGTGATGGCTTATACATTAAGTAAATCTTTCAATATTCCTATTATTGTGTTTCTACTCTTAGAAGGTATTATTGCCGGTCCGGAAGTATTAAACATGCTTGATCCGGCGGTCTTTGGCAACGGCTTGACAGTTATTGTATCGCTCTCGGTGGCCATAATTGTTTTTGACGGTGGATTGCATATCGATTTAAGGCATATACGAACCGTTCAGCAAAGTGTTTTGAGGCTTATATCTGTTGGGGTATTAGTCACATTTATTTTGACAACTTTTGTTACACACATGTTGCTCAGTGTGCCACTTGAATTAGCAGCTCTTTTTGGTGCTTTAATCTCAGCAACAGGCCCTACTGTTATAACTCCAATGGTTAAACAGGTGCGTCCTAACCATAAGATAAGTAAAGTGCTTGAATTAGAAGGGGTTTTAAATGATGCAGGTAGTGTAATACTTGCAGCTCTTATTTTTGAATGGATTGTATCTCAATTATCAGGTTTTGAAGTTTTATCTTTTATTTTATTCAGGATTTTTATAGGAGTTGTATTTGGAATCTCCAGTGGTTTTCTTCTCAGTAGATTTTTGTCAATGGAATCTCTTATCACTGATCAAACGACCAGAATAGTTACCATAACAATGGTACTTGCAACTTTTGTAATAGCAGAAATTTTTGGTAACGAATCAGGCATTATGGCAGTAGCTATTTTTGGTATATATGTGGGTAGTTCTAATGTACCCAACAAATCTGTAATAAAAGAATTTAAAGCAGATATTGTTATAATTTTATTATCTTTCATTTTTTTGATTCTGGCATCGATGCTGAGATTTGAAGATATAGTCAATATTGGATTCAAAGGTTTTGCTATCGTAATCCTCCTTATGTTTTTCATTCGTCCATTAGCTGTATTCATTTCTACTTTGAAGTCAAAACTAACGTTGAAAGATAAATTATTCATATCATTTATAGGTCCACGGGGTATTGTCCCGGCCTCTATAGCGACTTATTTTACAATAAAACTCAACAATATGGGTATAATTGGCGGAGAATTTTTGGTAGGTCTTGTATTTTTAGCTGTTATTATATCAGTTGTAACAACTGGCTTTTTATCCAAAAGAGTAGCTAAGTTCTTAGGAGTGATTCCAATGGAGATACTTGTTGTAGGTGGCGGTGAGGTTGGAAAGATCCTCGCCGAGCGTTTTGAAAAGAGAGGGGAAAATGTAGTGGTTGTAGATCCTTCCGAAGAAAATTGTCAGAAACTTATGAAATCTGACATAAGAGTTGTACATGGTGATGCGGAAGATATTAATGTCCTTAAAGAAGCAGGAATTGATCATGCAAAATATGTTGTTGCAACTACTGACAAAGACAATACTAATCTTTTAATTTGCCAGATTGCCAAGACCAAGTTTAATTTTGATAAGGACCAGATAGTTGCACGTGTAAATAATATTGAAAATCTTCATGCTTTCTGGGACCTTGAAATAAGAGCAATGAGTCCTGCAATGACAACTGCTCTTGTGCTGGACAATATGGTCGGCCGTCCTCATATGTTTTCCATGTGTGAAGTTGGGGAAGGGGCCGACATCATAGAGGCACATATAAGTAATCCCAAAGTTGTAGGCAAAGCTATAAGTGAACTTAAATTACCTGAAAGCAGTCTTTTGCTGATGGTCAGAAGAGGTAATGAATCCTTTATTGCCAATGGAAATGTCGTACTTGAATATGACGACATTGTAACTGTAATTGGTGAAGGCGATTCAGCACAGAAGGTTGCAGACCTTTTTGAGCGTTGATTACTTTCAGTCCACTTCAAACATCTATATATACCCAAACGCCATATTCACCTTTGCCTCTCTAGAAGGAAAAACAAGAGGTCAAGGTGATTTCATGGAAGATATTGCAAAGGGTATACAGACCCAATTTAAGGATATGGGAATAGAAGTTCCTCTGAATGAAATTGAAGAACGGCTTGATAAACTTATTAACAAGTTCAAAGTTCCCGCCAATGAGGCACGAAAAAATACTGTAAATGTTTTACTTAAGCAGTATAATGTCGACAAGAATGAATTTTTCAACCAATCAAAACCCGCAACAATGTCCAATATTGCGGATGTGAAAGCAGACCAATGGGTAAATGTCGACATTAAAGTATTACAATTATGGGACAATTCAAACAGTTCAATTTCCCAGGTAGGTCTTGTCGGTGATTCAACCGGTCGAATAAAATTTATCAAATGGGCCAGGGATAATCTTCCTGATGTTGAAGAAGGCAAATCATACCGTTTTAGTAATGTGGTTGTTAATGAATGGAATGGTAAGCTGGAATTAACCCTGAATCGTACCAGTTCTGTAGAACCGCTTGCAACAGATATTGATGCCGGTTCAACTTCTGCGGGTTCTCCTGAAGAATGTCAGGTTTCAGATATGAATCAGGAAAACATGTGGGCCAATCTCAAAGCCAACGTCGTCCAGTTATGGGACAATTCCAATGAAGCGATTTCTCAGGTTGGAATTCTTGGGGATGCATCCGGCACTATCAAATTCATCAAATGGTCTCGTGATGATCTGCCTGATGTAGAAGAAGGTAAATCTTACCTTTTCAATAATGTGGTTGTCAATGAATGGAATGGTAAGTATGAAGTTACCCTAAACCGCACCAGTAGCATTGAGCCTCTGGAAGAAGATATTGAGACCTCCTTCCAGCCACAGGGGTCGGCTGAAGACCGTTTACTTTCAGAATTACGTCAGGAAAACATGTGGGCCAACATTGAAGCCAAGGTTGTCCAATTATGGGACAATTCCAATGATGCGATATCCCAGGTAGGGATTCTTGGTGACAAAACAGGCACTATCAAATTCATCAAGTGGTCTCGTGATGATCTGCCTGATGTAGCAGAAGGACATGTTTATCGCTTCAATAACATTGTTGTCAATGAGTGGAATGGAAACTATGAGGTAATTCTCAACCGCACTACTACAATTGAACCTCTTTCTGAAGAAATAGAAGTAGGAGCTAATAGTTTCCAGGGTGCAATGATTGATATCCAGGATGGGTCCGGTCTTATTAAACGCTGTCCTGAATGTAACAGGGCACTTACAAAAGGAGCCTGTATGGAGCACGGCAAGGTTGATGGGAATTATGATCTGCGTATCAAAGCTGTGCTTGATAATGGGGAAACTGTGCAGGATGTTCTTCTGAACAGGGAAATTACCGAAGAATTGACCGGTATCACTCTTGAGGAAGCAATTAATCTTGCAGCAGATGCCCTTGATCAAACGGTAGTGGTAAGCAAAATGCGTGAGGACCTTGTGGGAAAATATTATTGTGTGGAAGGATCGCTTGCTGATCGTTACTTAATAGCAAAATCCATTGAACCATTATCCACTGTTGATATGGAAAAGGTTGATGAGCTTATTGCAGATCTGGAGGTGGCCTAAATGTCTACCTATGTACGTGAAGTAGCAAAAAGAATGTTTGCAAAAGAGTTTAGGAATTCGGATCTCTCATTCAGGGAAGGTGACGATGTTTATTCTCCTCAGTATCTGTTAACACCAACCGGGGCCAGGGTAAATCGCCTTTTTATTGTAGGGACTCTTATCGAGAAGGAAAATATAGGCAATGAAGCGGAATACTGGAGAGGTCGGGTTACAGATCCTACAGGTACCTTCACAATATATGCAGGTCAGTATCAACCGGAAGCAGCACAACTGCTTTCAGAATGTGAAACTCCCGCATTTGTAGCTGTTGCAGGCAAACCCAGTGTTTATGAGACTCCTGATGGGGACACTATTACTTCCATAAGACCAGAATCCATAAGTATAGTTGATGGTAACACACGGGACATGTGGGTAGTCGATACTGCCATTCAGACAATTAATAGATTACATAACCTGGATGGTTCGGATACATATGTGGTTCGTGCTAAAGAACATTACAATACCGATAAGGGAAGTTATTCATCCATGGTACTGGATGCTCTGAAATCCCTGAAAGAACAGATTTGATGTGTGCTTTATGCACACCTTTTTTTGCATAAGTATAATAAATGAGTAAATCTATTTTTATTCGGGTGATATTTGTGAAAACTTATCTGTTGGTGTGGTTTAACAGTGAAGGTGCAAGTCCCTCTGAAGTTAACCGTCGCCTTCTGTCTCTGGGGTTTAAACCAATTCAGGGATATTATGATTATGTCTATGAATGGGGCAATAATGTTCATGTTGAGGAAATCCTCCAGTTTGGGGATAAAGTACACCTGAGCCTCAATGGGCTTGGAGTTATATTTAAAATAGAAACGATTGATGGGAAAAAGTAAACGGATTAATTGTCCGCTTTTTCTAGTTCTCTTGAAAATCCGACAAATCCACAGGATTTTCCTTTAATTTCTATAAATCTTGCTTTTACTTCACCGTTTTCAATATTTAGTTCGGCGGCCATAGGGTCTGACATGCGGGGTGATGTCGGGGAGCCGGGGCACAATACCAGTACATCTGTTTTTTCCAGGATTGGGCTGTGAATATGGCCGAATATAAGCACATTAACACCCATTTCAAGGGCTTTGTATCGCAGGGCAGTTGTGTCATTTATTGATAGGGCGGCTTCGTGGACCACGCCTACACTTACACCTTCAATGTCAAGTTGCAGGGTTTCGGGAAGTATCTCTTTTAATTCGTATGTATCAGAATTTCCATATACTGATTTGAGTTTCCCTGTCTCGTTGAAAGCCTTATAACACTCAAGTGTAGTAAAATCCCCTGCATGTATTACCATGTCATACTTGTCAATCAGGCTTTTCAAACCAGGAGGAATTTCTCCACTTTTGAGATGTGTATCTGAAATAACTAGTATCTTCATGTTTTTACCTTAATGAAGACTCAGGTCTACAAGTTCGTATTCCAGGTTTTCCATTTCAAGTTTACTCATTATAGTCGGGACCTGCTCATCTATTGCAAGCACAAGGGATGAAAGCCCATGGAATGCAGCTTCTACGACCGATTCCTTAGCCCCATACATAACATCGGGTTGACTTCCAATTTTTTTGAGTGCCACGAGCGATTCAACTCCAATCACCGCTATATAGTCCTTTGATTCGGTGAGTTTTTTCAATCGTTCCAAATCTACATTTCTGGAGCCCTGCCTTTCGCTGCGGGGAATCTTGCAGACTGTAATACTTGCCGTTTCCAGATCGATCATCCCGGTAAGGTTGGTGACACCTACGTCTTCTCCTTCTTCTGCATCAGATACGGTGACACCCCGGGCATCTGCTTCTTCTTTAGTGTCAACATATAGCAAACCGTTTCTCATATGAAGATAGACATCTTCGCCTTTATCCAGATTTTCATCGGCAATAGCAGTCCAGGTAGATACATGGCTTATGATATCACTCATTACGAATTTGGCATATCTTTTCATGTCAGCAGCATTTTCCAGGACCCACTCTACTCCATTTTTTGTAATTCTGTAACGTACCCTTCCATCAGAATAAATATATCCTTCAGATGTAAGTTCTTTGATATATTCTGAAACTGCCTGTGGTGTCACTCCGACTTTCTCTGCTATTTCCTTCTGTCTGACATTGGGTTGATGGGCGGCAACTTCGATAAGTATCTGGAATTTGGTAATGCCGCTTTTACTCTGGAGAATGTCAATCATTTCTTTTCCTCATTTATTTTCAATCTCTGGCCCATAACCGTTAACCCATTTGCTCTTCTTGCAAGGGATCTTATGTATAATGCACTTCTGTTGAGCTTACGTGTAAGAGCACTCATAGAATGGTTGCCACTTTCTACTTCCTTTTCAAGTTCTTCTATCAGATCTTTTATCTCTTCGTAAGGAGTGAATGTTAAAGTAATTATTTCACTGAGGTCGTCAAAAGAACACTGGAAATTCGCCTGTACTTTTGAATACGATGAGTGATATTCCTTATCCGGTTTCTCTCCAGGTTTGGGCATGCGCCACTGGCTTTCCAGTAACCCGCATTTCTGGAGTATATCGATACTTTCCTCTGTGTCAATTCCCATTTTTTCGTCAAGCTGGCCTTTTGTCATCCACTCTGAACTGAGTGCATTGAAGACATGTTTATGCTCCTTTGACCTGAATGTTTGTAGGAGGGGTACCATTTCAGATGGGTCGTTTATTATTCGGGTTCTCCTGGGCATCACAAAACCTCATATGTAGGTTATTGATTCGATTTAGAAAAGGTTAATACAGCTATACTAATATGGTCTTAAGATTAATAAATGTGTTGTAGTATTTGTATTGATACTTATCGCAGTTTTTCTTCATACATCTATACCGTTACATTTATTCAATCCTGTTAACAATACTGTTCAGTTATTATGACAGAGGCACTGTATTCTAAAATTTTCAGGTTGCTTGATAACCAACAGCTTTCAATTAGTGGCATCACGAGAGACCTCAAATCAGAAGGTATTGATGAACATCGTTTGATCATGACCGGTTATTTGAGGGCACTGAGAGATCTGAAAAAACTTGATGAAATAGAGGTGCCTCCATCAAAGACCTATAAACTTTCAGATAACGTTGAGAAAGAAGAAGATAATATTTATTCTCTTATGGGCCATCATCTGAAAGATGTTCCTGCATCCAAACGCATCTATGTAGCAATCTATGTATTTTCTTATCTGTTGGAAAGGCCAGTTTTCAGAGCTGAGTTAAAATCAATGGGTTTTCATGAAAATACTATTATGGGTGCAGTGCAACAGGGCAATCCTATAATAGAAGTGCCTGAAAAAGATATTAGGCCTTTTCGTAATTCCATAACGCGAATCACAATACCTTCAGTAGACCCAGCTTATGAGTTAAAAGTTGAAGATGATAGCTATCTTCAATATACTGGAGTAGTTCTTTTGCCGATACTCAAAGTTTTTGTAAATCTGGAAGGGCTGGTTCCCAAGACAAAACAGCTGAAATTGACTATGTAATTGCTCGTCCAGTTTTTTTATTGAAGTCAATTATTTATCATTCTTTCATTTCTTAATTCTTAGTATGTCTTTTACATCGACTTTTCCAAAATTCTATGTTACCCATTTGGATAACATGTATTACCCAAATCCTTGTGTTTTTATTATAATATTTTGTATCACCAAGAGTTGTAAAACAAGTTTTGTTTAATATAACTCTAAAGGTGATTGTATGAGATCTTTAAATGGAAAATATGGAATACTTTTTGTATCATTTTTACTTGTCTTTTCGACATGTTTGACCGCAACGGCTCACGAATCTCACTCCGATGCTCCTCATGCCCTTGCTGATATTGAAGAGCATGCCGGTGAACTTGTTGAACTTTCCGATACTCTGCATGTTGACTCAGCCCGAATTGCAGATGATGAATCACTGGATGAAGATCTGCGTGCCACTGCCGAATCTGTTCATCTTTCCACCCATGATATGAAACATATCGGTGAACATATTCTCTCCCATGTGGAAACCCTCGAAGGCCTGTATTCCGACCCTGAAAACAATGCAGATGAAATAAATTCCGAGATTGCAGCCATTGAATCTGAAATAGATGAACTCAAGGAACTAGTCAATTCCAACGCTGACGCTGTCCACACTGTTGAATCCAATACTCCTGCTTCCCATCAGGAATATGCTGAATCCCTTCACGAAAATTTCCATGAGGTTGGACATATCGGCACCCATCTTGTAAAATACACGGATGAACTTGGAGGTAGTGAATCCCATGTAGCTGACCATGACAGCTCCAATGCATTGATGGAAGTTAAAGAGCATGCCGGTGAACTTGTTGAACTTTCCGATACTCTGCATGTTGACTCAGCCCGGATTGCAGACGATGAAGCACTGGATGAAGATCTGCGTGCCACTGCCGAATCTGTTCATCTTTCCACCCATGATATGAAACATATCGGTGAACATATTCTCTCCCACGCGGAAACCCTCGAAGGCCTGTATTCCGACACTGAAAACAATGCAGATGAAATAAATTCCGAGATTGCAGCCATTGAATCTGAAATAGATGAACTCAAGGAAATAGTCAATTCCAACGCTGACGCTGTCCACACTGTTGAATCCAATACTCCTGCCTCCCATCAGGAATATGCTGAATCCCTTCACGAAAATTTCCATGAGGTTGGACACATCGGCACCCATCTTGTAAAATACACGGATGAACTTGGAGGAAGTATGACAACGGAAGATTCTGCAACCACTGGTGAGGTATCTAATGAAGAACAAAGCGAACAGGAACCTTCCGCCACATCCAATCAGACACCTGGTTTTGGAATTTTGATGGCAGTATGTGGACTGCTTGCTGTAGGGTACTTAAAGAGACAGTAAACTTTCAGGAGGGTTATAGGTATCTTTTACCTATTCTCTCCTTCCCAAATATATGTTGATTCAGGAGTGAACTAAATAATGCATATATCAGATGGTATCCTCTCCACCACTGCCATAAGCGGTGGCTGGGTTGTAACTATAGTCATAGCCATACTGTCTTTCTGGTGGAGGTATAGGGAAGTTGATGTGGTAGAAGAAATTCCTAAGTTTTCAGTAATGACAGCCGCATTTTTTGTTGCTTCTCTTATTCATATTCCCTTAGGGCCTACAAGCGTACATTTGATATTTAATGGTCTTGTTGGTGTGATTCTGGGTCCTCTTGCGTATGTTGCAATGTTGGTAGGTTTGACTTTACAGGCTTTCCTCTTCCAGCACGGTGGAGTAACAACCATTGGTGTCAATACTATGAATGTCGGAATCCCTGCCCTGTTGTGTTTTTACATTTTCAAGAAAGGGGTAGATTACGGTTTATCTGAAAAAATAATTGGAGGCATAAGTGGAGGTCTAGCAGTTTTCTTTACTACAATACTTCTCTCTATAAGTTTGTTGACCACCGGCGAGGAATTTTTAGGCGTAGCAGGAGTAGCCGCAGCAGCTCATTTGCCGGTAATGATCATTGAAGGAATCGTAACTGCTTCAGTAGTAACTTATCTGGCAAAAGTGAAACCCGAATTATTGCCTGTCAAATTGAATAAGTGAAGAGTGTGATAAAAATGAATTCTAGGTTCAAGCAAATTATGTTTTTTGTATTGGTATTATCTTTAATATTAATGCCAGTCGCTTCAGCACATAGTGTCTTCATGGATGTAGTAGAAAAATCGGAGAGCAATATAAAGGTAAAGGCATATTATGGAGGCGATGATCCGATGAAGAATGCCGAGGTCACAGTTTATATCATTGATGAAAGCGGAGAAACCCTTTATATTGAAGATGTATCGACTGACACAGATGGCTTCTATTCCTTCAGTCCTGAAGAGGGTCAAGAGCAATACAGGGTAGTTGCTTCTGATTTTGGTCATAAGGCAGAAAAAGAAATAGATATAAGTAGTAAATCATCTACTCACTCGTCATCAGGTACTTCTTCAAGTCTGCCATTGTCTGCCGGCATTGTTGCAGGTTTTGGATATCTTGCAGGTATTGCTGGTGTAGGAATGATGATAAGTGCCAGAAGAATGAAGAAGAAATACGAAGAAAAATAATTGAATTTTGGGAGCAAAGGAATGAATTATCCAAGGGTTGATGAGTATTCTGGAATAGAATCAATAATACACAATTTTGATCCACGGGCCAAGATAATTACATTTACAACCCTTATCTTTTCCTTTGTTTTTATTGAAAATATTTCGTTGGCAATATTAGCTATATTGTTTTCAATTATTCTTGTGTCACTAGCAAAATTACCACCAGAATTCGTATATAGGCACCTAAAGTATCCTGTTCTATTTCTGTTTTCGATTTTTTTTGTAATGGCTTTCACAATTAAAGGAAATGACATTCTAAATTTACCCCTCGTAGATTTAACTTTTGAGGGGGTATATCTTGGATCTTTGATATTTTTTAGAGGCGTTGCAGCTTTATTACTTGCATTTTTGATATTTTCAACAAGCAGATTTGATGCAATAATCAAAGCTATTTATATGATGAAACTGCCCAATGTCTTTGTCCAGATGATTGCTTTTTCTTATCGGTATATATTTGTAATTATTGATGAATTCCAGAACATGAAAAAGGCACTTTCATCGAAAGGGTTTGTCTTTGGACTCAATCAATATAGTTTATCTTTAATAGGAAATATGATTGGAGGATTGCTTATAAGGAGCTATGAACGGGGAGATCGAGTTCACAGTTCCATGGTTTCCAAAGGTTATGGCGGTGCTCAACAATTGTTTTTCGAATATAATATGAAGCTAAAGGATTATACTATGGGCATCTCATTTATTGTAATAGCTCTTTTATTCCATATTTATCCGGTGATTCTATGAAAAAAGAAGCAATATGCATATCCAAACTAGAGTATTCATATCCGGATGGGAAAAAAGCATTGAATAATGTTAATATGAAGATATTTGAAGGTGAAAAAGTTACCATAATGGGTCCAAATGGTGCTGGAAAAACCACGCTTTTATTAAATATAAATGGGACGGTGAAAACCCCTTCCCCCTCTGTATCGATATTCGATAAATCTATTTCTTCAATGGATATTGTAGAAAGGATTCAAAATGTGGGTGTGGTATTTGAAGATCCCGATGACCAGCTCTTTATGCCGACTGTTTATGATGATGTAGCTTTTGGCCCCGCAAATATGGGACTGGATAAGGATGAAGTGGATAAAAGGGTAAAAAATGCTCTTTTAAGGGTAGGAATGGAAGATTTTGAGCAATATGTCCCCCACCATCTGAGTAGTGGGCAAAAGAAAAAGGTAGCATTGGCTGCAGTTCTATCAATGGAACCTAAAATTATAGTGCTTGATGAACCCACAGCAAACCTGGATCCCAGAAGTAAATCAGAATTGATCAATTTACTTGAAAAACTTAATCAAGATAAACAAACGACTATTATCACTGTAACTCATGATGTAAATACAATCTCCCGGCTTGCTGACAGGATATATGTATTGAATCAAACAGTGGTTGCTGAAGGTACTCCTTATGAAATATTCTCTGACAAGGAATTGTTAGCAGCACAAAATCTAGAATCGCCTGACACTCTGCAGTTATTTTATATGTTAGCACACCTTGGTTATAGTTGTAACCAACATCCGTTGTCTGTGAATGAGGCCGCAGAAAATCTTATTTGCACAATGCAGCAAAATAATAATTTGATTCAATTGAATATGAATAGTTCTGCTTATGAAAACATAAAAGAGCTTACAAAATTACAGACGGATAATGATTAATATATTTAACCAATACCCGTCTGATTTCCCATATCATTCAAGATAGATAGCCGGCCTCATTGGTGCTGCAAAGCGGGCTTTCTTTTCGGGATCATACGTCTCTTCTCCTTCCCTGGTGATCTGCACTTCACAACCAATTTCCTTTTCAAAGAAACTTATTGCTTCTTTCAGTGTTTCTTTTTCGTCCAGGTTGAAACCGCATACCATCTCGAATTTATCTTCTTTCATGGCTTTTATGTCATCAACAACTTTCTTTGCAAATTTTGGTACTTCTTTTCCATAAGGTCTCATTTCGGGGTCCTGCATGAGTTTCTTTATGAGAATTCCCGGGTTGAGATCTCCCTGTAGCTGGAGTTCAAGAGCCTGCTTAAAAGCTTCTGATTTCCATTGGGAGGCTGTATAGAGGACAAGTTTTTGCGGCTTTATACCGGTGACTTTTATTATTTCCTCAACATCTGAAAAAGTGTTGCTGATCAGCTCTTCTGCAGCTTCGGCATCCCTGTCTATAAATTGCGGGTCATACTCTGGATATTTTTCCAGGGATACATAACCTTGCGTTTCTTCCATTTCACTCCAGATTTCCTCACATATGTGGGGAGTGAAAGGTGCCATCAGGCGCACCCATGTATCGAGTATATCATACTGGAGGGTCTTTCCTCCTCTTCTCTGATACCATTTCACATCATTAAGAAGCAGGAAGAAAGAATTCTGTAGGGCCTGCCGGGTACGTATACTTTTAAGTGCCTCGTTTGTCTCACTGATACGTTGCTGCAGGCGGCTCTGTATCCACCTATCTATCAATTGTTTTTCCTTACAGGCTCCAGAGGTACATTTGGTATCGATAGTATCTTTTGCAAAATGGTAGAACCTGTCCACCTGTCTCCTGGCAGACTCGATACCACTGTTCTTCCAGTCAGCATCCTGTGTCTGTTCTGCACTGGACAGGATATACATCCTGGAAATATCCGCACCATAATCTTTCACTGCCTCACTGAGTGTTAGCAGTGGTCCCTTGGACTTACTCATTTTCTGTCCTTCAAGAGATACAAAACCATTGATTGCAATGGCACGAGGCCAGTTCTCTTCTCCGAATATCGCAACATGATGGAAAAGGAAGAACAGGAGATGGTTTGGTATCAGATCTTTTCCTGAGGACCTGAGATTGACGGGATACCAGTAATTGAAATCCTCTCGCATGCTTTCAATTACAGAGGCATCAATTCCACTTCTTTCTGCTGCATACTGCACACTTCCCTTTCCAAGAAGCACATGATCAAAGAGTTCGGGCACCAGTTGCTCGGTCTTAATATCTTCACTGAGAAACTTTGCAACTATGTAGTAAGACATGTATACCGTGGAATCTCCCAGGGATTCGATCAACCAGTCCTTATCAAAGGGCAGGCGTGTTCCGAGTCCTTTTTTACGGGCGCAGGCCTTGTCTTTTAGCCAGTCAACCTTATTATTGAACTCTACCCTCAGTTCTTCGGGAATTATATCCATATTCTCTATACAGCGGTATACTTTATCCTTCCATTCAGGATTGGAATAATTGAGGAACCACTGGCCCTTAACCATGTTTACTACACATGGAGTTCCACAGCGGCAGACCACAGGTTCACTGAATTCATAGAATATCTCACCGATTTTCTCATCGATCAAATCCTGTGTAAGAAGATCCTTTATCTTTGAGACCTTCGTGCCTGCATATTTCCCGGTATTCTCTTTCAGGGTACCTCCGTGGAATTCCCGCCGATATACCATCTTTGTTGCAGATTCGGCCTTTGGATCATCCTGATCCTGTACTCCAAATTCCTCTACCGCTTCAACTGCCGGATACTCTCCGTATTCAGGAACATCGATAAGAGGTATGAGCTGGATATTCTGGAGATTTTCTGTAATACCGTATTCTGAAAGATCTTTATCATAAAGGTCCTTCAGGGCCAGATAATCATAAGGCGCATGTGCGGGCACACTCATCACAACTCCGCTTCCGTTACCTCCCCTGACAAAAGATGCCGGCAGGGTGATTACTTCCGAGTCTGTCAACGGGTTTTTGACCTTTATTCCGATGATGTCCAGGCCACTTATTTTCTCTATGAATTCGACTCTACGATCTGTGTAGGTAAGTTTGTTGTATGCTTCTTCACTTACAATCCAGGTCTCTTCATACTCGTCGGTTTTCACTTTCGCCTTGACATATTCCACATCAGGGTTTATCCAGAGGTTGGTGACCCCGAATGTGGTTTCCGGACGCAGGGTAGCACAGGGTAATACCATTCCATCATAGGTGAATTTGATCAGGGTATAATCCACGATAGTGGCTTCTTCTCCCCTGAGGATGTCATGGTCTTCCACAGGATTGTCATCATTGGGGCACCATTTGACAGGATGTGAACCTTTTACAATCAGTCCCTTTTCGTAAAGCAGATTGTATTGCCATTCGATAAATTTTTTATATGTTTCATCGGTTGTAGTGAACTTTCTTCTCCAATCAATGGAATATCCAATGGATCGCATGGCTTTTTCTGCTTCCACACTGAAATATTCCACGATTTTTTCCGGAGAATCAAGTCCTTCGAGGATATCCTTCGGGATGCCGTGGAACTTAGAATAGACTTCCATCGTCTGAGGTTCCCTGTTTGTGATTAGTTCGGCAAGTCCTACAATGGGTGTACCGGTTACGTGGAATCCCATCGGGTAGAGTACATTGTATCCCTGCATCCTCTTGTGCCTTGCAATAACGTCCCCGATGGTGAAGGTCCTGGTATGGCCTGCATGCAGATTCCCATTGAGATATGGGTAGGGAATAGTTATGAAATATTTATCCCGGCTGTCAGGTTCGGCCTCGAATACTTTGTCCTGAGACCATATATTTTGCCACCTTTTTTCAATGGTTGCAGGTTTGTAGTTCTGTTCCATTATCATTTCCCCTCAGTACAGGACCTTTCTGATAGCCTCCATTGTGGCATCAACTACAATGGGTTTTGGTGCAACGGATATTACTTCTTCCGGGTCCTTGAGAAGGTGACCTGTAGTCACGCAGACCACGGATTCATTTGCACCTATTACTCCGGTCTCTACAAGTTTTTTCAGGCCGGCAATTGAGGTGGCACTTGCAGGTTCAACACCGATTCCTTCAAGTTGTGCCAGGTCTATCTGGGCTTCCACCAATTCATCGTCAGTAACACTTTCCGCACCACCATTTGATTCGGAAATTGCTATAAGGGCCTTTCTGGCATTAACCGGATTCCCTATCCGGATTGCTGTTGCGATAGTTTCGGGGTTCTTTTCAGGGGTAATATCAGTTTTTCCTTCCCTTACGGCTTTTACTATTGGGCAGGAACCTTCAGTCTGTATTCCCATCATCTGTGGGACTTTATCTGTAATTCCCAGTTTCTTGAATTCTTTGAAGCCTTTATGGATGGCAGTAATGTTTCCTGCATTACCTACCGGAAGTACCAGTCGGTCAGGCATTTGGAAATCCAGCTGGTCTGCGATCTCAAAACCTATTGTTTTCTGTCCTTCCAGCCTGTAGGGATTAATGGAGTTTAAGAGGTAGATCTTTTCCTCATCGCAGAGTTCTCTTACAAGTTCCAGAGCATCATCAAAATTGCCGCGTATGCTAAGCACCTTTGCGCCATGCATCAGGGCCTGCGCAACCTTGCCCAGTGCAACTTTCCCTTCCGGTAACAGTACAACGGCAGGAACTGCTGCTTTTGCACCGTAGATGGAAAGGGCTGCGGAAGTATTACCTGTAGATGCACAGGCAATTGTTTTCATCCCTAATTCCAGGGCTTTGCTGACACCTACGGTCATACCCCTGTCCTTGAAGGAACCGGTAGGATTCATGCCTTCATGCTTGACATATAGTTCCCTGACCCCGATCTTTTCGGCTAACCTGTCACATTTATAGAGAGGTGTGCCACCTTCCTGTATTGTTATAGGTTTTATGTCAACAGGAAGAAGTTTTGCATATTTCCATACAGAAAGTGCAATTCCCTCTAAATCTTCCTTTTTTATATCAATTTGAGAATAATCATAAATTACATCAAGCAAACCGCCGCATTCACAGGTATACAGGACCTCTGTTTTAGGATATTCCTTACCGCATTCGATGCATTTTAAATAGTACATTGGAGTTCTCCTGATAGTTCTAAAGCTTTAATAGGGTGAATCTTATAACCTAATCAATTCCAATATAAATAAAGTACTCGGAAATGGCGCCTGACCCGTTCTATTATGTAATTGTTATTAAATCTGTTGAAAGACCACCGTTATCTTTATTGTAGGGAAGCCCCATCCATCCACCATGTATTGGAAGACAGTTCAGGGTACTCTTTTTATTGATGACCTGAATGCCTTTTTGCAAAAACTGAATGATTTTGCAGATGAGTATGATGTTACCATACAGGCAATGGATGCAGGTAAAATAGCAGGTACGGCCCATATCGAACTTGCAATAAAAAAAGCCATAAGAGCATTCGAATCCGGCAGCAATGTGGCCAGGGACCTGGGGGTTGAAATTCTCCGGTATGCTTCCGGAAAACGACAGATTGTTGAAGCTTTTTCTATGGGCATGAAGGAAGGGGATATTTCTGTTGTTTTTCTTGTCCTGGGTGAAAAAAATAAAGTAGATGCTGTTTTACCTGCACTTGATTCAATGGTCTCCAGGATTGAAGTGATCGATTATTCAGCCCAAAAGGAAGAGGCTGTAAGGGGTCATTTCAGAATCGGTTATGCAGAGACAGACGCAATCGGAGTATCACGGATACCTGACATTGTGATGGAGCGAGTGTCACTGGTGGACATCCTGAAATAAGACCATTGGTAAACTTATTAATAAGTACATACAGATTATTCATCTATATATCTATCAAATGAGAGGATTATTAATGCCACACCCGAAGACTGCAGAGAATATTATGAAAAATGCCGGTCCGATAGAAAGTGCCTTACTCCCAAAACTGATCCATGTCACAGAAGCTGCTGCTATTGCTGCTGCCCATCAGATAGGCAAAGGTGACAAGAATTATGCCGATCAGGTATCTGTGGAGGCAATGCGCAGAATGCTCAATTGCCTGGATATCAGGGGTGTCATCAAGATTGGTGAAGGTGAAAGGGATGAAGCACCAATGCTCTATATTGGTGAAGAAGTCGGAACAGGGGAAGGCGACCTGAAGGTTAATATTGCAGTTGATCCGCTGGAAGGTACCAACCTCTGTGCAGACGGTGTACCGGGTTCCATCTCAGTTATGGCCATGTCCGAACCCAACGGGTTGTTCCACGGTCCAGATGTCTATATGGATAAAATCGTGGTGGGTCCGGAAGTCGTGAAGTATGAACGAGAACACCCCGGCGAGGAAATTGATCTGGACGCCCCGGCAATTGACAATCTTGAGATAGTGGCCCGTGCTTTAAACCGCAGTGTAGAGGAACTTGTGGTTGTGATTCTGGACCGTGAACGTCATAAGGATAAAATCGAGGAAATCCGGAAAACCGGTGCCAGGGTAAATCTGGTTTCCGACGGTGATCTCATGCCCGGCGTATCAACGGCTATACGTGGCTCAGGTATTCATGTGGTAATGGGCTCGGGTGGCTCGGGTGAAGCTGTACTTACAGCCTCTGCAATGAAGATCCTGGGTGGAAAGGTTCTTGCACGCCTGGTTTTGCCTTCAGTTGCCAATCGCAAACCCGATGATGTAATTGCCCGGGAAGTAGAGGAAAAGATGCCCCGGCTTAAAAAGATGGGTATAAACGAAGACAACATGAATGATATTCTTGACACTGAAAAACTTGTACCCGGTAAAGATGTAATCTTTGCTGCAACTGGTGTGACCTCCGGGCATTTCCTCAAAGGCACCAACCTTTTTGGTTATGGGGACGCAAGGGTACATAGTATATCAATGGGTAGTTCGGGTGTTGTCAAATTTTCAGATTCGGTATATATACATGATAAGGAAAGCACGCCTCTCAGGCTATAATATGGAGATTTTGTTCTGTTAAATATACATATAGCAACCTTTGGCTGTACAGCCAACCAGTCCTCTTCCGAGATCCTTGAAGCTAAAGCGGTGGGTCTGGGCCACAGGCTTGTATCTGAAAGAGAAGCTGATGTAATCATATGCAACACCTGTACAGTCAAGGATACTACAGAGCAGAAGATATTGCACAAGATCAAGGAATGGGGTCTTCAGGGCAGGGAAGTAATTGTCACAGGTTGCATGCCTCAGGTCCAAATGGACGAAATATTAGAAAATAATCCCGAGGTTCATGTCCTGGGCATGAATTCCCTTCTTAAGCTCGGAGTAATTCTCAACCGGGTTCATGAAAGGCTGGGGGGACTCTCATTGAGGCCCATGAGTGTCTTTGATGATTCTCCTGAAGGTTTACTCAATGTTCCCCGTAAGAGGTCCAGTCCGAATATCCATATCTGCCAGATATCACAGGGTTGCAATAACCGTTGTTCCTATTGTATTGTTACACTTGCCAGGGGTCCCCTTTACTCCTTCGATGCCGATTCAATCGTTACCGACATCGAGCAGGCTGTTTACGAAGGATGCAGTGAGATCTGGCTAACATCCCAGGACAATGCTCAGTATGGTTTGGATAAAGGTATTTATCTGCCTGCACTGCTTGAGAGGATTATTGCAATTCCCGGAGATTTCAGGCTACGTGTGGGTATGATGAATCCTGCTTCAACACTTGAAATTCTGGATGACTTGTTAGAGGCTTATTCAAGTGAAAAGATATACAAAGTTTTACATCTTCCCATCCAGTCAGCTTCGGACAAAGTGCTTGACAGGATGAAACGCAAACATACAATGGAACAGGCAAACATTATAGTCGAAAAGTTCAGGGATGCATTTCCCGAAAGTACCTTTTTCACAGATATTATTGTGGGTTTTCCCGGGGAGGATGAGGAGGATTTCGAACTTACACTGGACTGGATTCGAACCTATCGCCCTGATAAGGTAAATATTTCACGTTACACACCCAGGCCGCACACTGAAGCATTGCAATTCAGAAATATAGATACACGTATCGTTGTGGAGCGCTCGGGCAAACTCCATCGTCTCTGTAATCAAATCAAACTCGGAAAAAAGGAAGATATGGTAGGAAGGGAAGTTGATGTATTCATCTCACAACAGGCAAAGGTAAAAGGATTGATGTCCCGCACTGATTCTTATAAACCTGTTGTGATCCCTGAAGCAGGTGAATTCTGTCCGGGTCAACGTTGCAGGGTGAAGATAGAGGAAGCAACCCCGGGTTACTTTATAGGCTACCCGGTTTAAGATTATCATCTTCACCGGTTTGCATTCTGTTAACTATTTCCCGGTCATAGGATTTCACGATATCACTGCGGGTTATTATTCCGATCAGGCTTATTCCATCATTTCTGGAGACAACAGGTAATCTGCCCACATCATGGGCTGCCAGTCTTTTGAGTACGATATCAAGGGATTCATCAGGATATGCAGTAGCAACATCTTCAGTCATTATTTGGATAACTGGTTTTTCCAGTTCCCCTTGCTTTACTTTGTCGCGCATATCATGAAGGGTAACAATTCCTGCAAGTTTTCCCTGATTGTCAAGTACAGGAAAACCTGCATGTTTGCTTTTCTGCATCAGGTTAAGAAGATTGGCAGTTGTATCTCTTACGTTAAGGACTAAAACATCCCTTACCATATTATCCCTGACAGTCAGTGATTCCATCAAATTAATCTTGGTACCTGCCCTGATAACGTGTCCTCTTCTCCTGAGCAATTCTGTATATATCGACTCTTCATGAAGGTGAGTTGATATTACATTGCTGATCACACAGGTCAACATAAGGGGCAGTATAAGGCTGTAATCACGGGTCAATTCAAAAAGGATAAGCATGGCAGTCAGGGGTGCCCGTACAACTCCCGCAAAAACTGCCCCCATCCCTACAAGGGCATATGCTCCCGCAGGTGCTGTATAAAGAGGAAAAATATAATTCACCAGATTTCCAAAACCCCCTCCCAGCATGGAACCTGCAAAAAGGGATGGTACGATTGCTCCCCCTGAACCCCCGGAACCAACAGTGAAGGCAAATGCCACTATTTTCAGGACAAGCAATATCAACAACATTTGCATGGCAAGTTCGTTGTTTAAGGATTGTTTGATGACATCGTAACCGATTCCGAATATCTGGGGATAGAAATAACCGATACATCCGACAACAAGTCCACCCAGGGCTGGTTTTAAATAGGGTTTAATCGGGAGTTTTTCAAAGGAATCCTGGGTTAGATATGTACACTTTATGAATATTGCAGCCACAATGCCTGCAAGTACACCCATAATGATGTAGAGTATTGGCTCGCGAAACGGGCTCTCCATCCCGTAATAAGAAACCTGTATGGGCTGGATTCCAAAAATGATATCAGTTACAAGGGTAGAGAACACTGAAGAAAGAACTACCGGTATCAGGGTTCTCGCCTGTAATTCTCCAAGAATTACCTCTACTACAAAAACCACTCCGGCAAGAGGGGCATGAAATGCCGCTGCAATTCCTCCGGATGCCCCACAGGCAATTAATATCCTGAAACGGTGGTCCGGACTTTTCAACCGGTTGGCCACAGTGGCTCCTACACCGGTTCCCGCAAGTATGCCGGGAGCTTCTTTGCCCACTGATCCTCCTGTACAGATTGAGATCATTGAAAGGAATACTTCATAAAAAGCAAATTTACTCTGTATCTTCCCGCCTTGCAGAGCTGTTGCCTCTACAACCTCTGCAACTCCACAACGACTTTTTTTCATAAATTGATGGGATATCAGGCCAACACATAATCCTCCGGCAGCGGGGAGGAGGATGATATATTTAGGGAGGCTGTTATCCGGGGTATTGAAAAAAAGGGTTGTAAAGTAAAAGGTAACCTGATCATAGGCCACAAAAGCCAGGCCTGTTATTATTCCTATTATTATGGCAAGGAAATTAGAAATGAACCCTTCGGTGTAATACCGATTCTGTAACTCGTTTTTGAGGTTATTCAAAAAAGGTCGCCTTCATAAATAAGAAAATAATAAGGAAAGGACTCCTTATTTATGTTTTCTTCATCATTTCGAGTAAGTCACACACCTTTTCAATAGTATCGTCCAGTGTCTTGGTGCCTGTCTCATCCTCGCTGAATGGCTTCTTGACAATGCCGCCGAAATGTCCGCCATCTCCCACAACAACCATTCCATGAATATGCATCCAGTCCTGGATTACCTGTATGGTCTTTTCTTGTCCCCCATTTCTGGAGCCACCAATAGCAATACCTGCACCAATCTTATTGCTGAGCTTGAAATTATGTCTCCTGAGCAGGACGCTTCTGTCAAATAGGGCTTTCAGCTGGGCAGTGGGACTTCCGAAATAGACCGGGGAAGCCACGATAATTGCATCCGCTTCATCCAGTTTTGGATAGATCATTTCCATATCGTCTTTGATAGGACATTCCTCGCTTTCCCTGCAATTGCCGCATGCAATACAGGGTTTGACTTCCATCTCTGAGAGGAAAACCTTCTCAGTGGTAAATCCTCTTTTTTCAGCCATTGCGAGGACCCTGTTTATCATCTGTTCACTGTTTCCGTTCTTTTTAGGACTACCTGATATGCCCAGAATTTTCATAAGATCACCTGTCTGCCCGTATAGGTTTATGTTAATATTAGCTTTTGGGTGACTTTGGTATAAATTTATTAATCATAGGCCCTTCTCCTTATTGTAAAGAGGGAGCCGGGAATAATCATGTTATCCAGTCTTTTTAATCCTGATTCAGTGGCTGTGATCGGGGCATCAAGGAAAAAGGGTAAAGTGGGAAATGCTGTCCTGTCCAACCTGGTAAAGGATTTCAGAGGAAATATCTATCCCGTCAATCCCGGCGAGGAAAAGATTGAGGGCCTTACATGCTATGCCTCCATCCTTGATGTGGCCGATGAAGTGGATCTTGCTGCTGTAGTCGTACCTGCAAAAGTAGTGCCTCCTACGCTGGAAGAATGCGGCAGGGCAGGGGTGAAGTACGTGGTGGTAATCTCTGCGGGTTTCAAGGAGGCAGGTGTTGAGGGAGCTAAACTTGAACGCAGGTCCCTGGAGATTTGTAAGGAATACGGAATTCACATGGTAGGTCCTAACTGTCTGGGAATCATGGATCCGGTTGCAGGTCTGAACGCCTCTTTTGCCGCATCGATGGCATATGAGGGCAATATTGCAATGATGTCACAGTCCGGTGCCATATGTACTTCCACCCTTGATTGGGCAGAAGCCAACGGAATGGGTTTTTCCAAATTCGTAAGCCTTGGGAATAAGGCTGATCTGGGGGAAAACGAATTCCTGGCCGAATTCCGGGACGATCCGTCAACCTCGGTTATTGCAGCCTATCTGGAAGGTATCAAAAATGGGTCACAATTCATTGAAATTGCCAGGGATGTCTCCAGGAAAAAACCTGTGGTTTTGGTCAAATCAGGCCGTACAGCTGCCGGTTCCCGGGCAGTATCATCCCATACAGGAACTCTTGCCGGCTCTGACCAGGCCTATAATGCCGCTTTTGATAAAGCCGGTGTGATACGTGCGGATACGCTGGAGGACATGCTGGATTACATAAGGGCATTTTCAACCCAGCCAATCCCTGCAGGCAGGCGAATTGCCATACTCACAAACGCAGGTGGCCTGGGTATTCTCACGGCGGATGCATGTTATTATGAAGGTCTGGAGCTGGCTTCTTTATCTGGTGAAACAATTGAAGGCTTACGTGAATTTCTGCCGGATGCTGCCAGTTTCTACAATCCTGTGGATGTACTGGGGGATGCAAGTGCAAAACTCTACGGTGATGCCCTTGAAATTGTGTTAAAAGATCCTAATGTGGATGGTGTTATCCTGTTGACTTCTCCCCAGGCTATGACTGATGTGGGAAGCATCGCAAGGATCGTAATTCAAAAAATGGAAAATTCTGATAAACCGGTACTTTGCAGTTTTGTAGGGGGTACACGTGTTATGGAAGGTAATTCCATTCTTGTAGCAGGGGGAGTACCCAACTACATTTTCCCTGAAAGAGCAGTTGCCAGTATGGGTGCCCTGTGTGATTACGGAAAAAGGAGAAGTATAACTTATCCTTTACCCAAACCGGTTCATTCGGATAGGAAAATGGCATCTGCACTGCTCGATGAAGCAGCAGCAAAGGATAAAAAAATCCTGGGGCTTGAATCATTTGATCTTCTGAAAGCCTATGGTATTCCAGTTGTGGATATCGGGAAGGCTTCCACTGTGGAAGAAGCGGTGGAGGAAAGTGAAAGGATTGGTTACCCTGTAGTTATGAAAGTCCTTTCTCCTGACATTTCACACAAGACCGATGTTGGAGGTATCCGGCTTTCACTGATGAATAAAGATGATATCAGGCGTGCCTATCATACAATGATGTCGGATGTAGGCCGCTACATGCCTTCTGCACGAATTACAGGTGTACAATTGCAGAGAATGATTGAAGGTGGCCGGGAAGTGATAATAGGTATGAACAGGGATGTGCAGTTCGGCCCGCTTCTTATGTTTGGTCTGGGGGGTACATATGTAGAGATCCTTAAAGATGTGTCTTTCAGGCTCGCCCCACTCAATGAAAAGGATGCTCACTCAATGATTTCTTCCATCCGTTCATATCCTTTACTTACAGGTGTAAGGGGAGAAAAAGCATATGATGTGGATGCGGTGGCGGATATCCTCGTGCGTGTTTCCAGGCTTGTGGAAGATTTCCCGCAGGTCCTTGAGTTTGAAATAAATCCGTTAATGGTCCTTCCAGAAGGTGAAGGTTGTTTTGCTATGGATATGCGTCTTACATTGAAAGAATCAAATTGATAACAGGGAGGGTTTGTATGGCTTCAATACTTGTAAGTTCTTCTGAAAATTATTCCGGTAAAAGTTCGATATGCAGTGGCCTTGGCTTGATTCTTAAAGAGCGTGGGAAAAGTGTGGGCTACATGAAACCGGTGGGTAACCTGCTGGTTGATGTTGATGGTGTTCTCTCCGATGAGGATGCAGAACAAATGCGGGACCTGCTGTCTCTTGAGACCCCCCGCAGCTGCATCACTCCGATTATGCTTACCGAGAATCTTACCAATGATGCTCTGATGGGGGTGGAAAAACACCTGGAAGAAACCCTGAAACAGGCTTATTCGGAAGTTTCCAGAGGTAAAGATATGGTTCTCATAGAGGGTGAAGGAGGTATAGGCAGTGGTGCCATGTACAATTTGTCAGATCCCCAGGTAGCTTCCATACTGGATAGTAAGATCCTGCTGATTACCCGTTTTGATTCGGTTAGTGCAGTGGACCGGATTCTCTGTGACATTGAATTGATAGATGACAGGAATATGCTTTCAGGTGTCATTCTCAATGAAGTTGAAGAAGATAAACTAGGAATGGTAAGGGATATGGTCGTACCCTTCCTTGAAAAGAAAGGAGTGAAGGTATTTGGTGTAATTCCTCGCGATCATACACTTGGGGCGGTTTCTATAGCAGAAATTGTGGAAGATTTGAGAGGAGATGTCCTGACGGGTGCACAGGAAATGGGTAAACTTGTTGAACATTATCTTGTGGGTGCTATGGAAGTTAATTCGGCGATTAAGTATTTCCGGCGCACACCAAACAGTGTAGTAGTGACTGGGGGGGACCGCGCGGATATACAGATGGCGGCTATAGAGGCTGGGGCAAGGGCATTGATCCTGACGGGCAATCTCCGGCCCAGCGAAGCTGTACTTGGAAGTGCTGATGAAGCAGGCGTGGTTGTTGTACTTGTAAGGGGTGACACTCTTTCCACGATAGAAAGAATGGAAAATTTAATAGGACATGCCCGGATTCAGCAGAAGACCAAGATTGAAACAATCGTTAGACTGATTGAAGAGAATGTGGATGTTGACTCTATACTGGATTCAGCAGGTTTATAAGAACATATATAATATGGATATGTATATAGGGGCTTGGCTGAAGTAGCCTATGTTAATGGAAAGGTTGACTGGTGATGGATACCGTGCAGGACAAGGATTATTTCACTATTGATGATTTTGATGTTGACGACAAAACAATTCTGGTGCGAGTTGATATCAATACCCCGATGGACCCCGAGGGCAGTATTCTGGATGACCTGAGGATAAGCAGCCACATTCCCACAATAAAGGATCTTGAAGATTCACGGGTGGTATTGATTGCCCATCAAAGCAGGGCTGGAAAAAGTGATTTCACAACTATGCAGCCTCATGCAGAAAGACTAAGTTACTATCTGGGCAGGGAAGTGGAATACGTAGATGATATTTTTGGCTCCCATGCACGTTCAAGGATTGCAGCAATGGAAAAAGGGGATGTGCTTTTGCTGGAAAATGTACGTTTCTATTCTGAGGAAACCATTTCACGATCTGCCAAAGAGCATGCAAGCACACATATGGTGAAAAACCTGGCTCCCCTTGCGGACATCTTTTTGAATGATGCTTTTGCAGTATCCCATCGTTCTCATCTTTCTTTAATGGGTTTTACACATCTCCTTCCCTGTGGTGCAGGCCGTTTAATGGAAAAAGAGATTACCTCACTGGACAGAGGGATAAAGGGAGGGGGAAGACCCTGTATTTTCGTACTGGGTGGTGCCAAGGTTGACGATTCCCTTACGGTTGCTGAAAATGTACTTTCAAATGGTGGCGCTGACCGCGTACTTGTGACAGGTGTTGTTGCAAATGTAATGCTGGCTGCATCAGGTTTTGATATCGGGAAAGCAAATAAGGATTTCATTGAATCCCAGGGCTACGTTGAACAGATAGACAGGGCAAAGAAAATT
This sequence comes from Methanohalophilus portucalensis, assembly GCF_002761295.1. NCBI lineage: Archaea > Methanobacteriati > Methanobacteriota > Methanomicrobia > Methanosarcinales > Methanosarcinaceae > Methanohalophilus > Methanohalophilus portucalensis. The sequence goes on from NZ_CP017881.1 coordinate 283,238, forward strand.
CTTGACGATTTTGACGGAAAAGTGGGTTTGCCCGTAGATGTAGCATTGAATGATAACGGCAGCAGGATCGAAGTATCGGTCGAAGAAGTTGGGGATTCGATACTACCAATCAATGATATAGGAATTGAAACGATTGTTGCTTATTCCAGGGAAATCAGTCAGGCAGGCACTGTGATTCTCAATGGACCTGCCGGGGTTTCCGAATTTGATGGGTTTGAACTGGGGACCTATGAAATTGTAAAAGCTGCCACTGAAGCCGATTACTCTATTGCAGGAGGCGGCCATATTTCTGCCGAGGTGCGGAATATGGGTTTCGATCACAGTTTTTCCCATATAAGTACAGGAGGCGGCTCATGCATCGACTATCTTGCAGGCACTCCTCTGCCGGCAATCGAAGCCCTTAAAAAAGCTGCTGTCATAATATCAAAACACGATTGAGTGGAGGTAATATTATGCTTGGCCTGGATGAAGGCAAGATGGCGGTAAACCTTGCCCGCAATACTATCACTGAATTTCTTGAGAGCGGTACTAAGCTTGATCCGGATTCTATAACCCTCTCTCCGGTCTTTGAAGAGGAGCGCGGCGTTTTCGTAACCCTCTCCATGGAAGGAGATTTGAGAGGCTGTATTGGTCATCCCTATCCAGATTCATCCCTGAAGGATGCAATTGTTGATTCTGCCATTTCAGCATCAACAAGGGATCCGCGTTTTCCTCCTGTAAAGTTGCAGGAGATGTCTGTAATCACGGTCGAAGTTACCGTCCTGACCCCGCCTGAAAAGATTGATGCGGCTCCTGAAGATTTGCCCGGTCTTATAGAGATAGGCAGGCATGGGCTTATAGTCAAACAGGGTTTCTATCAGGGTTTACTCCTGCCACAGGTGGCCCCTGAGCAGGGATTTAATGCTGTGGATTTTTTGAGTCATACCTGCATAAAAGCCGGACTTGCACCGGATGCATGGCTTACAGGTGCCGAAGTGTACTGGTTTGAAGGACAGGTCTTTTCCGAAGGATCTCCTGAGGGGCAAATCGTGGAAAAGCAGTTCTAAACTGCTTATCTTTTCATATTTTCAAGTTCTGTAAGCAGCTTATCGGTTGAATACACGAGTTTAATTAGGGTTTTTTCTATCATCAGGTTGACCGTACCTTCGATTCCAAGTGTGCGGAAATCAGTCCTCAGTCCCATTACCGGGATGTTTTTAGCATAAGCATAGCCGATTTCCCAGGCTGTACCGGAATCCACATCGCTGCCTCCATCCAGTATAGCAATTATAAGATCGGCTCTATCTATAGCTTCTGAATTTTTCCGGAACAATTCTGCAGCATCCTGTTCTTTGCGCATATTTTTCGTATCTGCTGAATCCCTTTGTGGCAGGAACACGTCATATCCTGCACTTTCGATTCTCTCTGTGAGTTGTTCATTGAAATTCTTCTCAGCCTCGGAAAAAAGAGGGCCTGCCAGGTATATTTTTTTGTAATTCATTGTGTCCCTTGCCTGCCTGTATGGTAATAACTTTAATTAGTGGTAAAACATAACACTAAGGCATGAAAGATAAGGTTAATGCAGGCATAATCGGTGCCTCCGGCTATACGGGGGGAGAATTGATGCGCCTTCTTCTCAATCATCCTCATGTAAATCTTGAAATGGCAACTTCAAGAAAACTTGCCGGACAAAATGTATCCAAAAAACATGCCCATCTGGCCGGTTTGACAGATCTCGAATTTGAAGAACTTGATCCGGTTGCTGTAAGGCAGAGGTGTGACGTGGTATTCCTGGCGGTGCCTCATGGCAGTGCGATGGATATTGTACCTCAACTTATTGGCAGTGGCCTGCGTATAGTGGATCTGAGTGCGGATTATCGTCTGGGTGTGGACGAATTTGAAAAGGTCTATGGCACTAAACACCATGACCCCCGCAAAGCAGTATTTGGCTTGGTGGAACTGCATCCCGAGGTAAAGGGGGAAACCTTTGTTGCCAATCCGGGTTGTTATCCCACAGGAGCTACCCTGGCGGCTGCTCCAGTTGTTAATGCAGGGCTTGCAGATATTGCAGTTTTTGATTCCAAATCCGGCATAACAGGCGCCGGTGTGAATCCAAGCCAAGCATCCCATTACCCTAACATGGCGGAAAACATCCAGCCCTACAAGCTCACAACCCATCGCCACCAGGCGGAGATATGGCAGGAATTGAATGGCCTTGGTGGCCTTGATAGTGTTAATTTTACTCCTCATGTAATCCCTGCTATCCGCGGGATACTGACTACAGCTCATCTCTTTCTTAAAGAAGAATGCTCAGAAGAAGATATACGGCAACTATACGATTCTTTTTACTCTGACTGTCCCTTTGTAAGACTGGTCGATGATATACCTGCGCTGGGTAATGTACGTGGCTCCAATTTCTGTGATATTGGTTTTGAGATTGACGCAAACAGTAACAGGCTTGTAGTTATCTCGGCAATTGACAATCTCGTAAAAGGAGCTTCAGGACAGGCTATACAGAACATGAATCTCATGTGTGGTTTCAGGGAAACCGATGGTCTATGGAACGCGGGCCTTGCGCCCTGATTTATTTGGAGGTGGATTTATGCTTGTAAAAGAAATTATGAACAGTGATGTGATTTATTGCAGTCCCGAAGACAAAGTAAGTGATGCTGCCAGGTCGTTGAAGGATAATGACATAAGTGGTATGCCTGTAGTGGATGACGGCAAGATTGTAGGTATACTTTCAGAGGTTGATTTGCTGGCTCTGCTGGAAACCCCCGAACATGGTGATTTCTGGCTCCCCAGTCCCTTTGAGGTGATAGAAATCCCTATCCGGGAATTTATAAGCTGGGAAGATACCAAAAAAATGCTTTCGGATGTAGGTTCAATGCCGGTTAGCAAAATAATGCGCTCCGGTGTATTCACTGTCTCTCCTGAAGATTCAATTGAAGATGCTTCCCACCTGATGTCCAGACACAAGATAAACCGCCTGCCAGTTGTTGAAGATGATAAGCTTACAGGCATCATTACCAGGGGAGATATCATCAGGGGTCTGGGTAGTCTGTGAGGGTCCGGTCATGAGAGTAATTGATGGTGGTATATGTGCGGTACGTGGGGTCCATGCTGCCGGTTTGAAGGATGATTACATGGGCCTTGCACTGATTGAAGGTGCAGGTCCTTGCGCAGGTGTTTTTACCCGCAATAAGGTTGTAGCGGCGCCGGTGGTGCTTACCAGGGACAATCTTGAAAATCATAAATATGTTGCAGGCACAATTATAAACAGTGGAAATGCCAATGCCTTCACCGGTGAACAGGGAATGGCCGATGCCCGTGAGATGGCAAGGCTTGCTGCTGATAAGCTGGGAGTTCAGAAATCCCACATCGCAGTTGCATCCACCGGTGTGATTGGTCGTTTTCTTGATGTAGGTTGGATAAAAGATCATCTGGATGAAGTTTATGGGGCGCTTTCTGCAGATCCCCAGGGCTGTCGCAATGCTACAAAAGCCATCATGACCACTGACCTGATCGAAAAGGAAGTGTCTGTAGAACTGGAATGTGGTGTACGTATCGGAGGTATTGCAAAGGGTTCCGGCATGATAGAACCCAACATGGGAACAATGCTTGCTTTTATCTATACTGATGCTATTCTTTCTGCCGATACACTGAAAGAATGTCTTGTAAAAGCCAACGATTCCAGTTTTAACATGATGGTAGTCGATGGTGATACCAGTACCAATGACATGGCTCTGTTAACCGCAACAGGTGCTTCTTCAATAGCTCCTGATGTAGCAAATTTCCAGAGAGGACTTGATTATGTCCTTGTGGAACTTGCAAAGAAAATTGCCCGTGACGGGGAGGGTGCTACCAAACTTATCGAAGTACAGGTAAACGGTGCCTCTGACCTGGCTGATGCACGCAAGGTTGCCAAAACCATTGTACGGTCACCTCTTGTAAAATCTGCAATATACGGGCATGATCCCAACTGGGGAAGGGTTGTTGCTGCAGCTGGATATTCAGGTGCCTCTCTTGATCAGGATAAGGTTTCCCTGAAATTTTCGGATGGGAAAAATGCAGTTACTCTGGTAGATCACGGTCAGGTGGCGGATACCTCTGCCAACCAACAACTAAAATCCATAATGGAAAGCGATACTGTCATAATTTCAGTGGACCTTTCACTTGGGGAAGCTTTTGCGGTTGCCTGGGGTTGTGATCTGACATATGATTATGTGCGTATTAATGCGGAATATACTACATGATATTGTTTCAGGGGAATTTTAATGGATATATCTGAGTGGGATAAGAGATACATTGAAGGTTATGAGTCGGTTGCACGAAATATTTCCTGTGTAAACAGAATATTTGTTGCCTATAACAGTAATGTGGACGCCATCAAGCATATTGGCCCCGGTGATGTGGAAAACCTGCTGAGGAAAGTGGATGTGGATACTGTCCAGCAGAGAATATTTTCCTATCCCCGACAGATAGATTCTCCTGTAGATTTCCTTGCACGACTCCTGATTGCAATGAAGGACGGTAAAGCTGCGGAAATTCCCACCTATTCAACTGATATCCATGAATGGTTGACCGATAATCTTGTTTTTGATGAAGCCAGGATGGGGGGGCAGGCCGGGATAATATCCAATCTGCTTGCCAACATGGACCTGAATAAAGTAATTGCTTATATCCCCTGGCTTTCCCCTGAGCAGGCAGATTATTTTGTATCTTCACCTAATCTTTTACATCCTTTTGTCAGGCAGGGAAGAATGGAATTGCTTCCTCCTGCAGAGGCCTGCAACTCCGATTATAAAGCCAAGGTAAACTGGATAATCGAATTCAATAAAGGACTCTCTGTAAAATATGCCGAGGACAGGATAATAGTTCCTCGCAATAACCGCCTGATCATTTCATCACGTCCGCCCTGGATCCGTATTGATATGTCTGATGAGATCTATGAGCATCTTCCCGAGATGGGCAGAACCGTAGATGGGGCAATTCTCTCTGGTTACCAGATGATAAAAGAAGAATATGAAGATGGTAAGACTTACAGGGATTATGTAGAACGTGCGGTAGGGGCAATAGGCCAGTTAAAAAAAGCCAATCCTGATATTTGTATACATGTGGAATTCACCTCCATACAGAATAAATTCATTCGCTCGGCAATTCTGAATGATATTGTGCGCAATCATGTCCATTCACTGGGTCTTGATACTGTGGAAGTTGCCAATGCATTGAATGTTTTAGGTTATGAAGAACTTGCATATTCGGTAATCAAAAAGGAAGAAGATGCTATAGTATCCCTTTATGAAGGAGCTGTCCGGCTGCTTCATGAGCTCAAGTTACAGAGGATTCATGTACACTCCTTGGGCTTTTATATCTGTGTTGTTTCCAAAGATTGTCCAATTGATGTTGAACAACATCTTGATTCCCTGCTTTTTGCATCCACTACAGCTGCTTCCAGGGCCCTTCTGGGCGGGATAAAAAGTTTTGAGGACATAAAAGCAGGTCTTGATGTACCTATATCCACCCAGGGAATGGACCAAATTGAAAAACTGGGTGCCTATCTTGTCAGGCAGGGAAAATGTAATCTGGAAGATTTTGAAAACGGTTGTATCTGCACCCGCAATCATGATATATTGATAATTCCGGCCAGGGTGGTGGATCATCCCGTTGATACGGTAGGTATAGGAGACACGATTTCAGCAAGTGCCTTTGCAGCTGTGCTGGCAGGCATGTGCAGTCTGCGGGAGGATTGAATGAATATCCTTTGCGGTTACAATGCTAATATCGATGCAGTTTACAGGGTAACCGGCAGGGATGTGGAATCCGTCCTTGGTGAGGTGGATAAAAATGAACTGCTGATGAAGCTTGAAAACCAGCCACATATTATCAATTCCCTCGAAGATTTCCTTGCCGGTCTTATCCATTGTATGGAATACGGCAGGGGTGCAGAATGGTTCATTTATTCCATGGATGTTCTTGATTATCTCAAAAAACGTTTTTTTGAAGAGGCAGAGATCAGGATAGGAGGGAATATGGGTATAATGGCCAATGTCCTCTCCGGGCTCAATGTAGATATGATTGTTCCCAATGTTGTTTATCTTTCCGGGACACAGGAGGCTCTTTTTTCAAAAAGGGGAATGGTGCTCCCTCCAAAATTCGAAAGCCAGAGTGGAGATGAGGAACCGGTACATTTTGTTTTTGATTTCCGTCAGGGAGATAGTTTCAACTTATACGGCCGCAGGATAACTGTATCCCGGGAAAACAGGTTCATTGCAACATTTGATGAATTCAACCCTCAAATGACGATTTCTTCCTTCTTCAAGCAATATGCAACAGCACATATTGGGGAAATCGATGGTGCAGTTGTATCCGGTTTTCATATGCTCCAACCCTCTTATCCGGATGGTTCTTCTTTCAAAGAAAAGTTGTCCCCTGTCCTTGCACAGATTGATGAATGGAATTCGGTGGCTGGGTTTTTCATCCATGCTGAGTTGGGTCATTTTGCGACAGCGGATATGGCCAAAAATGTCTTCGTTGAACTTGCAGGAAGGGTTGATTCTATGGGTTTGAATGAAGACGAACTTGCAACCCTGACGCAGAAGATGGGTTTTGGGATTGAAGGCATACATGAAATGGATATTTCCGCAATGTTTCAAGCGGCCCGCAATTGCATTAAAAATAGTTTGGCCAGAGCCCTTGTTGTACATACCAGGGATTTTGTCTTTTGCCTCTCTGCTTCAGATAACATGGATGAAGAGAAAATAGATGCTATTGATTTTGGTTTGAAGTGTGCGGCATACTTTGCTTCTTCAGGATCATTGCCTGACAGGTCCAAACTGGAGGAAAGGTGCAGTCAATTCAAGCGCAGTGAATATGGTAGCCTGCAGGTCAAGAGAATAAAGTCTATTACTGGAGCCAAGCAGTACGGTTTTGGAATCGATGGTATCTTCAATGAGTATTATTTTTGTGCGATTCCCACACTTGTGGTCAATGAGCCGGCAGTGACAGTTGGATTGGGAGATACATTTACTGCATCTTCTTTTCTGCGCTTGCTTGAATTACGCAATAAATCCTAAAATTTTAATTTATCCATTTTATTTTGCTGCTTTTATTGATTTTATTTGATTCGAGTTAATCTTAATATAGTCTCAAGTACACTTGCCATAAGTTAAAATAATTAGGGTTCTTATTTGTAACTCAGGAGTATTTTCTTATGATCGGTATCTCTTCGTTTGCTTATCACGACTTATCTCTTGGTGAAGCTTTACAAAATATTGAACACGTTGTCAATTGTGCAGAAATCTTTTCCGAAGGAAAACATGACCTCTTCAGGCAGGATGAAATCACTTTTTCCTATGACCTGGAATATACGGTTCATGCTCCCAGTACAGACCTCAATCTTGCAAGTATTCGCGAGCCTATAAGGAATGCAGCTCTTCAACTTGTGGAAGACATGGCAGATATATGTAATGAAATTGATGCTGAAGTCATGGTTGTCCATCCCGGTTATTTCCCCTTTGCTTATGATAGGGATTTTGCATTTAATGCATTCCAAAAATCGTTGCCTGTACTGGAAAGGATTGGTGAGGATGCCGGTGTACGGATATGTGTGGAAAATATGCCCAAATGGGAATGTTTCCTTTTCAGGGAACCGGATTTTGAGATAGGGGCAAATGATTTTGTACTGGATATTGGTCATGCCAACACAATGGGCAATCTGGAGGCTTTTCTTGAACGTGAGATTTCCCATTTTCATATTCATGATAACCACGGGAATAACGATGAACATTTGCCTCCTGGTGAGGGAAACATTGATTTTTCGGCCATACAGGGATTACTCCGCCAAAACAACTCTATTAAGATAATTGAGAATAAATCAGCTGAAGATGCTCTTCAAAGTATTTCTGCTCTGAAAAATATGGGTATCAAATGAACAAATCCAGTTAAATTTATATATTTACAATTCACTTGACTTATGTATGAGTTCAATGGGATGCAGGATTTTTCATGCACTTGGTAGTGAAACCCGGATTAAAATACTGGAACTCTTAAGCAGCAACGAAATGCATATATCTGAAATTGCCCGGGAGCTGGATATTTCAGTACCGGTAATTTCCAAGCATGTAAAGGTGCTTGAAGAATCCGAACTTCTTGAAAGGCATGTTTTCGGTAAATCCCACGTATTAAAACCCAACAGGAAAAATATCCATCTGGCCGTTGATTCGTTTGCTCCCACCAGGCATGTGGAAGTCGAGAAAGGTGCTTCCCTTATGGAAGCCCTGCGCAATGTGGCAGATATTGATGTCAGGAAAAAGGGGGATAGGGAGATGATTGTTTCTACTGATGGGGAGGAAGGCCTTTTTGTCTATGAGATTGATGGCCAATTCGGGGATAAAAACGTGAATGACTGCGTGCTGGAAGATGATACAATCGTGGACTGGAAAAAGCTGGAACCTATCACACGGATTCGGCTTGACATCCATGTCAGGGAATGAAGGTGCCCAATGAATACTTTCAATCCACTTTCTTGTCTCTTATATAGGCGATGAACTTAGTTACATGTAATGAGTATTCCTTCAGACGGCTATCATTTCACTTTGCATGAGAGGATGCGATACCTTTCCTCGGGTACAAAGTATGACAGCTGTAACCAGAGTGCAGTATGCCACGCTTTCGGGCCAGACGGGCGCTGCATACAATTATACAAGACATTGCTGACCAACTACTGTGCCGGAGAATGTACCTATTGCCCGAATCGCTGCCATAGGGATGTGCGCAGGGTTTCCCTGTCCCCGGAAGAGATTGTGAAGATTACCTGGGACTTTTACAGGAAAAATACGATCGAAGGCCTGTTCCTTTCCTCCGGTATTATCGGAGATCCTGAAACAACAACCGAAAAACAGCTTCATGTGGCCCGGCTCCTGAGAAATCAGGGGTTTAAGGGTTATATCCACCTTCGGCTCATGCCCGGTACACCTTTCCATTTGCTGCAGGAGGTAGCCGGGGTTGCCAACAAATTTGGGGTAAATGCAGAAACAACGGGTTCTGTGAACTATTCGGAAATCTGTCCCAATTTCGATTACAAGAATGATGTCCTTCAGCGTTTGAACTGGACCTGCAAATTGATAAGAAAACAGAGGAAACTGCACAGATATGATCGTAAGATCATAGGTGCCAACGATACCCAGTTTGTGGTGGGTGCCCTCGACGAACCCGACAGGGATATTGTGAATACCGTGCATGATTTCATGGAAAAATACCAGTTGCGCAGGCCTTATTTTATGAGTTTTGACCCGGTTCCTGATACGCCGCTTGAGAATGGTTCAACATCTCCGAAATGGAGGGAACAGAGGCTCTATCAGGTATCCTATCTTTTGAAGGATTATGGCCTGGATTCCGGGCATATTGATCAAATCTATAATGATGATGGTTTCCTTTTGAATGATGATCCTAAACTTGAACTTGCCCGGCTTAACCCGGAAATGTTTCCGGTAGAAATAAACAGTGCCGATTACTCTACTTTGCTCAGGGTGCCGGGTATAGGGCCTATAAGTGCTTCCCGTATCCTGAGATCCAGGCCAATTTATGGGGAGGATGAACTTGCACGTATGGGTGTTGTTATGGGTCGTGCACGTCCCTTTATCAAAATTGGTGGTTCCGGGCAAACTAACCTTATACAGTTTGCAGGAGAATGCACATGATTATTCTTTTTAAGGCCACTGTGCCAGGTGTCTTACTGGCCTGTCTGGAATTGAGAAAAAGGCCTGAGGCAGATCTGATTTTTGCCTGTGATCCCGGAGAAGGGGAAACGAAATTGAAAATGACCAACCCGACAGCTGAAGTAATTCGAGTTGGATTCAATAGTAAGGTTGATAAACAGGAGTTGGTCAAAAGAGTTTTTCCCGATGGGTGGCACAGAATAACCAATTTTGATTCCCCTCCATTGAATTACATAGAATTGGTGCTCAGGCACAGGAAATGCAATCCTGCAGAGTTTGTGAGACTATTGCATGGGTATGAAGGGGAGGTAGATAGTCTTTATTGTGGTAAAGAAAGACTTTGCAAGCGATATTACCGATACATGCGTGAGGTAAAGAACAATTATCACAGACTTTGCATGTTTGTGCGGCCAGTTTGCGGAGAAACAGTCCTTTATGCAAATGTAACTCCCAAAAACCGTGTTTCTGATATGCTTTGCAGGTGGCTTGCAGTACGCAATCCCGATAGGGCCGTAATTGTTGTTGATGGAAAATTTGCTTATGTATGCAATGGTGAAATCCTGAAGATGCAGCACTTCCTGAAAACATCTGTGGATTCAATACGACATTTGATTCCTTCTGAAGATTCTGCTAATCTGGAAGAATTTTGGGATACTTATTACAAAAGCCAGATGATAAACAACAGGCGTAATCATTCACTTTCAAAAAGATTACAGCCCCGCGGCGATTCCGGCTATAGTACAATGTCTAAAAAAGATCGGTATTTTGTAGAACGGGGTATTCCCACATCTACACTACTTGATTTTGTGAATGAGAAACAAGGTGGTCAATAATATGCAGTCACTGGTTGATGCTCCACGTATAGGAGAAAAGATGGCACAGCGCTTTATATCTCATTTTGGATGTGAAGAGGACGCCATGGCGGCAATTCTCAGAGGGGATATAGCCAGTATATCGGAGATCGAAGGGGTAGGAAGAAGGTATGCCATATCCCTCGTACACGATGTGAGATCAACAGAGGATGGTATTGATATCTCCTCTTTTTTGAAAACCCGGGATTCAGTCGATATTTATGAAAGGGTAATTGATTCTATCAAAAATTATGCTTCTACCCCCTATGCGAGGGATAAGTTGCACACTTATATCCCATATCCTTCAAGCAGGAAAGACCTTATTGGCATAAACCGGGACTGGGTTGAAAACCATATGGAATATCTCTCCATGCTCGATGATATGGATAGGATTTCAGCAAGTCTTTCCAGAATAAAACCTCTGAAAAACTTTCCTTCAATTCCCCGGGTCAGGGATAGGGTAATTGTCACTTCAAATACTGATGATTACAGCATTTTAAAAGAAAAATATGGTAAAAGCATTGAGGTCCAGCTGGTGGAAGATCCTCTGGAATTTGCAGATGTTGCACGCAGTTATCCCCATGTAATTGCCATAGGAGAACCCTTCCTGGAATATGATTTTCCAGAGGATACGAATCCTGAAATAATAACAAATACCCGGGAAATTGAGGAATGGCATATTTTACCCGAAAAACAAATTTCTTTTTTTGCTTTCAATCATGAACGAATAATGAATGCATTGGATCTTGCAATTATACTGGATAAAGCGGGCATACCTTCAATAGTCAATGCGGATATTTCGTCTCTTAGCAATCTCATGGCTGCCATTAATCCTGAAGGAAATATTGTTGAAGGCAGGGACGGCGAAATAGACCGCTTACACCATATTCTGGACAATGTGGATTCGGAACTTACAAAATATGTAGACCAGTGCAACCGGGAAATAAATGATCTCCTCCAAAAAAGTAGTATTACACTCAGCGGGAATGACATGTTGGGTGTTATCAGGGATGAGGTGGAGTTAAAGGATATTCTTTCACGCAATATATCGGCATCTTTCAGCCAGATAATTAATGATGCCAGGAAAGAATTCATTGACACTCTTTCAATGAAGCAAAATGAATGCCTATTTGTGGATTATTTTTTCCCCTCTGAACTTTGTTATCCTGTAGAAGCCGACGTGTCCCAGTTACAAAAATTCAAAGAACAGATCAAACAGCAGATATTCCGCAGGGAAGTTACTCATAAAAGGGATATTGCATATGAGCTACACGAATTCAGGCAACCCCTGAAACAACTTGTTATGAGGTTACTTGATCTGGATGTGGGTTTGGCAGTGGCCCGTTTTGGTCATTCTCTGCAGATGCAACTTGCCGGCTTTGAAGATGAATGTGGTATGGGACTCAAGAATGGAAAAAATATTTTCCTTTGCGAAAAGAGTGTTGCTGTGGAACCTATAGATTATTCCCTGGGCTCGATCATGTCTCCTTCGCAAGTTCCCTCCTCTCCGGTAGTTCTCTTAAGTGGTGTGAATTCCGGAGGAAAAACATCCATGCTGGAGTTAGTGGCTCAATGTACAATTCTTTCCCACATGGGTTTCCCTGTGCCTGCAGATGAATTAAAGATAGGGCCGGTTGATAGTTTGTATTATTTCAGCAAATCCAGAGGGACTCTTGATGCGGGGGCATTTGAAACGACCTTACGCTCATTTTCAGCTCTGGCAGGGGCTGGATCCAAACTTGTGCTTGTCGATGAACTTGAATCCATTACCGAACCCGGAGCTTCTGCAAAAATCATAGCCGGTATACTTGAAACCCTTTCTGAAGAATCCAATACAATGGCTATTTTTGTTTCCCATCTTGCCGACCAGATACTGGAAAATACCGACGCTTCCATCAGGGTGGATGGAATTGAAGCAAAAGGACTTGATAATGAATTGAACCTGATTGTTGATCGCAATCCGATTTATAATCATATTGCAAAGAGTACTCCGGAATTAATCGTGGAGCGTCTTTTCAGAAGCGGGGGGGAAGTTGAAAGGGAGTTTTACAGACGTCTGAAAAATAAATTCGAAAAAGGATGCTAATCAGAGGCATCCCTTTGTACTTTTGACCCCTTTGCCCTCGATAACCGTCGCTTTTTTCATTGCCTGAGCAAATGCCTTGAAAAGGGCTTCGATTTTGTGGTGGTCATTGTAACCATATACAGTTGCATGTAGGGTGACTTTTGCATTGGAGACGAATGATTCAAAGAAATGCCTTGTAAGCTGGGTGTTGAATTCCCCTACTTTTTCGGATTCAAAAGTAGTGTCCATCACGAGATAACTTCGCCCTCCTATATCCACTACTACGCTGGCAAGAGCCTCATCCATTGGTATTCTTGATTCTCCAAAACGGGCAATTCCCGACTTTTCTGCCATTATCCGATCAAAGGCCTGCCCCATTACGATCCCAATATCCTCCACCAGGTGATGACCGTCTACTTCCAGATCACCTTTAGCATCGATTGTAAGGTCAAAACCTGAATGTCGTGCAAAACACACCAGCATGTGGTCAAAAAAACCGATGCCTGTATTTATCTGTGAATCCCCTTTGCCATCGATGTTGATCGTAAGTTCTATGCTGGTTTCTCTGGTAGTACGGGATACAGTGGAAATTCTTGGCATACTTACTCTCCACCAGAGATTTCCTCTCTGATTGTATTTATCGCTTCTGTAAGGGTAAAATTTCCTGCATAAAGGGCACTACCTACCACAACACCGCAGGCACCGGTCTTTTTCAGGGTCATTATGTCTTCCAGGGTGGTAACTCCTCCGGAAGCAATCACCGGTATTGTAAGTTCATTAACCAGCTCTGTTGTGGGTTCTGTGTCCACACCTTCCATTAATCCTTCTTTGTCTATGTTGGTGAACAGAATGCTTCCTGCGCCTTTTTCTTCGAACATTTTCCCGAGCTGTACTGCAGTATACTCGGATTGCTCGGTCCATCCCTTTGTAGAAACCTTGCCATTTTTTGAATCCAGGGCGACATTAATGTTTTCAGGCTTGAATTTTCTGGCAAGTTTTTCAACCAGATCAGGATTTTGGACAGCTGCGGTGCTTAGTATAACCCTTTTGGCGCCCATGTGCAGGAGGTTTGCAGCATCCTCAAAAGAGCGAATTCCGCCACCTACCTGTACTTCGACTCCTTGTCTTTCACACAGCACTATGATTTTTTCTATTATAGGGGCGTTTTTCCTTTTCCCTTCGATGGCTCCGTCAAGGTCTATCAGATGCAGGGTTTTTGCTCCCTGTCCAATCCACTTAATCGCAACTGCTTCGGGATCATCAAGTGAAATACGTTCCTGGTCTGGCAGTCCCTGTATCAACTGGACACATTTCCCGTTTTTCATATCTACAGCGGGGATGACCTCAAATTCCATTATTTACTCTCCTCAGGGTATCATTCTTTCGATGGGTACAACAAGTATGTCTGATGCACCTGCTTTTTTCAGTTCACTGACTATTGCAAAGACCTGGTCTGCATCAATAACAGCATGTACTGCATGGGTGGAATTCTTTGATTCTACTTTCATAACAGTCGGTCCCGCAAGACCGGGTAGTATGTCTTTGATATTTTCCAGTTTTCCTGATGGGGCATTCATCATAAGATAGCGTTTTTGTTTTGCATGGAGTACGCTTTCAAGGGCTGTTTTTATGTGCTGGATCTTTTCTTCCCTTTGGGAACTTTCGGCATTTGAAATCAGGTAAACAGATGAGCTGAACACCTCTGCAATTTTCCTGAGATGATTTGTCACAAGAGTTGTGCCGGAACTGGATATATCAACAATTGCATCCGCAATTCCCACATGGGGTGTCATCTCGCAGGCACCACTTACTTTGATCACTTCAACTGGTATGTCAATATTTTTAAAATATTTCTCTGTAATATTTGGGAATTCAGTAGCAACCCGCATGTTTTTCAGCTCTTCAGGGGCTTTTATCCCTGAGTCTTCAGGGACTGCAAGTACCAACTTTGCCCTCCCGAAATGCAGGTCCAGCATAACTTCAACTTCTGCATCAGTTTCATCTATAAGATCAAGCCCGGTAATTCCTACGTCTGCAGCTCCGTCCTGCACATATTCGGGGATATCCGCCGCTCTTGCGAATAAAAATATCATTTCCGGGTCTGTTGTTTTTGCAAAAAGTTTCCGGCTTGATCCCTCAAGTACCGGGAGACCTGCTTCTTTGAAGAGTTTCACGGTCGGATCGTGGAGTCTGCCTTTATTTGGTATTGCAATGCGTATCATCCTGGTTGCCTCTGGAATCTGGGTCAACATTTCCAATACTTTCATTGCATATAAAGGTTTGATGAAGAAAAAGTATCCATAAGATATCTTGCTTCCAGTAATTAATTCATTTTCATATAGTATCCAATTTATATAGAATGGATATTTTCATATCATCTGGGATTTGATACTGGAACCTTATTTAGTTCATATTTCATTGTTTTCATGAGGTTTGTTTATGCGGAATATAAAGGTTGAGCAACTTGTCCAGACACCTGTGGAAAATCAGGAGATAGAGCTTGTTGAACGTAAGGGTCTGGGACATCCAGACAGTATATCTGATGGGATTGCAGAGGCTGTAAGCCGTGCCCTTTGTGCGGAATATATCGAAAAATGCGGTGCAGTACTTCACCATAATACGGATGAAACCCAGATTGTTGCAGGTCGCTCCTCTCCTGCTTTTGGAGGTGGGGAAGTCATCAAACCAATTTATACTCTTCTTGTAGGACGGGCTACAAAAGAATTTAATGGTGTGGAAATCCCGGCTGAGGCAGTGGCTCTCTCGGCAGCCCGTGATTACCTGAGGAAGAATATTGTAAATCTTGATCTTGACAGGGATATAATCCTTGACTGCAAACTTGGTACGGGTTCTTCTGACTTGCGGGATGTTTTTGGCCGGGAAAAAATTCCCACTGCCAATGACACATCTTTTGGTGTTGGACATGCATCATTCTCCGAACTTGAGCGTATCGTCTATGATACCGAGAAGCAGCTTATAGGTGATCTGAAAGGTAAATTACCTGCAATAGGTGAAGACATCAAGGTTATGGGATTGCGGGATAAAGATGATATTTCCCTGACTGTTTGCTGTGGAATGGTTGACAAATATGTTGATGATATGGATGCCTATGTTAGTTTCAAGGAACAGATGAAGGATTATATTCTGGATATTGCGGGCAAATACACTGACAGGAACATTAATGCATATGTCAATGCTGCCGATAACACCGCAGATGGTTGTGGCTGTATCTTCCTGACGGTAACAGGCACCTCTGCGGAAATGGGTGACGATGGTTCTGTTGGTCGGGGTAACCGGTGTAATGGTTTGATAACCCCGAACAGGCCCATGAGTATGGAGGCAACCAGTGGTAAGAACCCTATCAATCATGTAGGTAAGATATACAATTTGCTTTCTACTCAGATGGCCTGGGATATTGTGGAAGCCGTGCCACAAGTAGATGAAGTATATGTGCGACTGCTATCACAGATAGGTAAACCTATTGATCAGCCCATGGCTGCCAGCATCCAGGTAATTCCCGAAGATGGGGCAAATTTTGCTACGGTTCAGGATGATGCCGAAGCAGTAGCCGATGAGTGGCTTGGTAATATTACCAAGGTTACCGATCTTGTTATAAATGGGGCAATTGACACTTTCTGAGACAAGATTGCCTCTTTTTATTCTTTTCAGTGGTTTTGAATTCTGTTTTTTTATTTTTGCTTTTAAGCGCTGGTGAAATTTCCTGCGGATATTGAATTTATATGCCTTTGGAATGGGAATTCGGCGAAAAGTCTATATAAGATTGTGAGGATGAGAGTATCTCGCTGAGTAATGTCCCGCCTTAACTCAGTTGGTAGAGTGCGCGGCTGTAGTATGGTTTGTGTGGATTATCCACATACCGCGCGGTTACCGCGATGCCCCCGGTTCGAGTCTGGGAGGCGGGACCAAACACCTCTTCTAAAGGGGTGTAAACAAAACCCTTATATAGAATTAAATGTATTTGGGTGCTGCTCTTGTGAGCGGAAAAGTGTGCCCGGACATTGTCCGAATAGTGTAGAGGCCTATCATGGGGCCCTGTCGAGGCCCCGACCCGGGTTCGAATCCCGGTTCGGGCGTACAAAACTTTTCCGAAAGGTCCCGGTTCTGCCGGGGCCAAAACTCACATCTAAT